>DATLUO010000221.1 GCA_035533075.1 Pirellulales bacterium
AATTTATCAGCCACGCGGGCTGACCAAGCCGACGCGAGCTCTGTCTCGCGAATTACGGCTCAACGACTGCTGTTTTGCCGCCGCACCCAACGCGACGGCCGGCTCGAACTATGTCCGGAAACCGCGAAACTTGAACTAAGACCGAAACCCAAATGTCGAATCCCGACGCCGAACCGTTCATTGCCATCCGTGGTTTGACCAAATCCTATGGCACGCGGCAGGTGCTCGACGGCGTCACGCTTTCCGTCGGCGCGGGCGAGACGCTGGTGGTGCTTGGCCCCAGCGGCAGCGGCAAATCGACGCTCTTGCGGTGCATCAATGGCCTGGCCCACTGGGACGGCGGCCAGATACGTGTTGGTCCGCACGCGGTCGACGCCGACCAGCCGCGTGCCAACGGCAAGCTGACGTGGCCGCCCATTCGCCGCTTGGTGGGAATGGTATTTCAAGACTTTCAGCTTTTCCCGCATCTCACGGCGATGGAGAACGTCATCGAAGCCCCCGTCCACGTGCTCAAGCTGCCTCGAAGCGAGGCGAATGCCCGTGGAAAAATGCTTCTCGACCGCGTCGGCCTGGCGGACCGCGCCTTGGCTTATCCCGAGCAGCTTTCGGGCGGGCAGAAGCAACGGGTGGCGATTGCCCGTGCCTTGGCCATGCAGCCTCAAGGCTTGCTGTGCGATGAAATCACCAGCGCGCTCGATCCCGAGTTGAAGCACGAGGTGTTGACGGTGCTCGAAGGTCTGAAGCGCGACGGGCTGACGCTGGTGATGGTGACGCACGAAATGGGTTTTGCCCGTCGGGCGGCAGACCGGGTGGTGGTACTGGCCGATGGTCGCCTGATCGAGGAAGGCCCGCCCAGCCAGGTGCTTGACGCCCCGCGCCACGAGCGGACGAAACAGTTATTGGCCCAACAAATGCCGACCTAATCTGCACCACCGTATCATTTCGGAATTGAAAACGCGGCGCTGGCCGAGGCCCGGAAAGGTGTTCAAAGCGGCGAGCCACGCTACCGCGGGCGGCCGTGACGCCGGTTGCCTGTTATGCGCTCGCCGCTTTCCAGCACACGACACTTCGGCCCCCTAGGCGCTCGTAGGCCAGCCGGAAAAGGCGAATCGACTTGCGCACCGGACGTGGCTGCATGGGATCGTGATACCAAATCGACGCTTTGCTGACGCGAGTCGGAATAACCGTATGGATTCTTGCGTTTCGCAACGAATGCCGATCGCGCGCGGCGGGGGTCAACTCGAAGACGGCGCGATCGATGTATGCGATCGGCAGTTTTCCATCGGCCAATAATTGCCCTAGCTGATTGACATTCGGTTCCTGGATCTCCGCCGCCAGTCCGAATTGCCGCGCAAGTCGCTCAAGTTCGCCGATGTCCGTACCATCCACTTCCATGCGAGCCTCGTCCTCCAGATCGCGTTCCGCCACCACCGTGCCGCATGCAGCCAGCACCATGCGAAGGCAAGCCAACGCGCAAGTGTTACGGTTCTCCTGCTTGAAAAGTGGAAGCTTGATACTCATCCCACTGGCGCTTTCCTTCTGGATCGGCGGCGATTTGCCGCGCTCGCTCCTGCATTGTTTTCAGGTCGGTCAACTCCGTGATCCGCTCTCCGTCGACCGCGAGATCGCCCAAGTATCCCTCGAACCCCGTCGGATAACGAAGATTCACGGCCACAATCCAGCGACGGCAGCCGTCATCCGACTTCTCCTCCCGAATCCCGGCAACGGTCCACAGCATCGGGCGCTTCGCCTCGAACAACAAGTAGATTTGCGCTCTTTTGAGAATCGCCTCTTCTTCCAGGTCGACGGGCGGGATCTTTTTCCTGGCCGCCGTCTTCCGGGCCCTCGCTGGGACCGCTTTTTTGTGACTTTTCATGACAACACCTCCACCGGCTAGTTGACCACGTTCCGCAACGGCAGACCGACGAGTGCCCGGCGGCAGGCTTCGGCGCCCTTGATGCGCATGTCGAGCAGACCCTCCTCGCTGTAGAAAGCCGTGTGCGGGTTGAGGATCACGCGGTGATGGGCCGGATGATCGGGGTTTCGCCAGGCCACGATCAGCGGGTCGTGGTCGGCGGGCGGCTCGAAGGGCAACACGTCGAGCGCCGCGCCGGCCAGCTTGCCCGAAGCGACGGCGGCCGGAATGGCCGCGGTATCGACCACCGCGCCCCGCGACGTGTTCACCAGGTAAGAGCCGTCGGCCATCTTCTCCAGCGTTTCGGCGCGCATCAGGTGGCGGGTTTCGTCGGTCAGCGGACAGTGCAGGCTGACGACATGGGCCTGGGCCAGCAGCTCGTCGAGCGATTCGACGCGGCGGACGCCGAGCGACTTGTCGCGGCCGTCGGGCGCAAACGGATCGTAGTAAACGACGTCCATACCCAGCGCCTTTCCCCGCAGCGCCGCCGCCGATCCGATCCGCCCCAGGCCGACGATGCCCAATACGCGCCCGCGCAATCGCCGCAGCGGCGCCGCATGACGATAGCTCCAGTCGATCTTTCCCTGCCGCAACTGCGAGTTCAACAGCGAGATGCCGCGGGTCATCGACAACATCAGGCCGATCGCCGAATCGGCCACTTCCTCGGTGCCATAGTCGGGCACGTTCGCCACCGGAATCCCGCGCTGGCGGGCGAACTTCCAGTCGACGTTGTCGAAGCCCACGCCGCAGCGCACGATGAGCTTGCACCGCGTGAGCCGCTCGATCGACCGGGCGGTGAACTTCAAGCAGTGATAGATCATCACCGCGTCGGCGTCTTCGACGCGGCCGACGAGCTGCTCCTCGTGGTCGGCGCGGAGCACCTCGACGCGGGCCAACTCGCCCAAGACGCTTTGTTCCGTTTCGGGCGGATGGGTGAGGAAATCGGTGATGACGACTTTGTTCGGGCGGTTGGATGTGGTCATGGCGGCAACTACACCTTCCTCGCCAACATGCGATCGAGCGCGTCGGACGTTTGATAGACGAGCGCTTCGGGGTAATGCTCAAAGGGATGGAAATACTCGAAGGTCAGGTATCCGTCGTAGCCCACCTTGTCGAGCGCCTCGATCACGGCCGGCCAATTGGTGGTGCCGTCGAGCAGCGTGCGGAAGGTGCTCAAGTTGAACTCGTGCGTCCGCTTGTCCCACTCCTTGAAATGAATGTTCTTGATCCGCTCGCCCAGAATCGGAATCCAATGTTCGGGGAACTGATACTGCATGATGTTGCCCGTGTCGAAGTGGACCCGCACGTGTGGGCTTCGAAAGCTGTCGACAAACTCGACCATCTCCTGCGGGCTGAACAGAAAGGCGTTGGCGAAGATGTTTTCCAGGTTGAGCGTGACACCCGCTTTCTCGGCTTCGGGCACGAGCTGACGAATCGCCTCGCGTGCCCGGCGGTCGCAAACGTCGTTGGGCACCGGTTCGGTCCCTTCGACCCACGGAATGTAGACCGCGCCGGGCACGACCAACAAGTTATCGGTGCCCAAGCGTTCGGCCGCCGCGATCATCTGCCGGGCAAGCTGGAGTCCTTTCTTTCGCCGCTGGGCGTCGTTGGAGGTGAGCGAGTAAGGCCAATAGAGGAACGAGCAGACGCCGCTGATGGCGATGCCGGTCTTGTCGGCCAGGTGGCGGATGCGGTCGATTTCTTCGGGACCCGACTCGGCCGAGAATTCACCCTGCAAGGCAAAATTGATCTCGACTCCATCGAAGCCCGCGTCTTTGGCCAACTGGAAACAGTCGGCCAGCGTCATCTTCTGGGGGTAGGGGAAGGCCCAGAGATTGATCGACTTTTTCATCGCGTAGCGCTTGCCCGGCCTGTTGACGGGTTGGCTTTCGGCCTTGGCGTCGCGCTCTTCGCCCTGGGCCAGCCCTTGGGCCGCCAGAAACGCGCTGCCGAAGGCGGCCGTGTAGGCCAACAGCTCGCGGCGATCGAGCGGGCCGGCGCCGGAGGAAGACCGAAGTGGCTTGGTGGTTTGGTCGGCCATGGTGAGATGCTCCTGGAGGATTAGGCGTCGGGTTGCCGGCATCGGGCGTCAGGTTGCATGTGCGTTCAGCGCACCGCTGACGCGCGTCGCGCCGGACGCCTCATTCTGCAATGTCGGCCGGCTGCTGACAACCGTAGTGCCCGTCGCAAGCAGCGCCGCAACACGGACATCCGCCCTCATTTCCGCTCGTAGGTGCCGATCAGCACGCCTTCGGCCAGCAGGTGCCCTTTCATCGCATCGAGCAGTTCCTGCTTGGTCGCCTTGGCGTGGAGCGAAAGCGGCGCATCGAGCGCGTAGAGTCGGAAGTGGTAGTGGTGCGGGCCGTGGCCCTTCGGCGGCGCCGGACCACGATAGCCGACCGTGCGGCCCGTTTTCCAGGTGTTCATTCCCTGTCGGGCGCCGGCCGGCGCCTTCAACTCCGCGTCGGGCGGCACCGCTTCGGGCAAATGAGTCGCGTCCGCCGGAATCTTGTAGAGCACCCAGTGGACCCACGGCTCGGCGGTGGGAGCGTCCGGATCGTCGCAGATCAGGGCCAGCTCTTTCGTGCCTTCGGGCACCTTCTGCCAGCTCAGGGGAGGCGAAACATCTTGCCCGTCTTCGGTACACTTTTTGGGAATCGGCGCCCCTGCTTTGAATGCCTCGCTACTGACGGTGAGAGACATGCGTCCTCCTTTCTGCGGCGCGCCGTAGCACGCCAGCGCCATGCTGCCAACAACGAACATTGCCAATAAAACCGAGTTGTACCGTTTAGCTGTGGGCATCGTCAAACCTCGCTACAAAAGTTGTTCCAACTGTTCCACAAGATCGCCAAAGTGCGCCAGCGCCGTGTCGACCGGTCCGGGCTGCTCCATGTCAACCCCGGCGTCGCGCAACAGGTCGAGCGGGTCTTTCGAGCAACCGCCTTGCAGGAAGCGGAGATATTGCTCGACCTCGCGCTTTCCGCCCGAGGTCACCCGCTCGGCCAGCGCGATCGCCGCCGACATGCCCGTGGCATATTTGTAAACGTAAAACGCCCGGTAAAAGTGCGGGATGCGAAAACACTCCAGCGACAGCTCGTCGTCGAGAGCGAAATCCGGGCCAAAGTAAGCTTCCAGCAACTCGCGGTACAGTTGCTTGGCGCGATCGACGGTGAGCGGTTCGTGCTGCTCGACCAGCTCGTGCGTGATTTTCTCGAACTCGGCGAACATCGTCTGCCGCACGATCGTGGCGCGGATCGAGTCGATCTCGCGGTTGATGAGGTACGCCCGCTGGCGATCGTGTTTGGCCTCGGCCATCAAGTGCTTGCTCAAAAGCTGTTCGTTGAAGGTGCTCGCCACCTCGGCCACGAAGATGGTGTAGTTGTAGTAGTGATACGGCTGGTGCCGGGCGGAGTAAAACGAATGCATCGAGTGGCCGGCTTCGTGGGCCAGCGTGAACACGTGGTCGAGCACGTCGGGCTGATAGTTCATCAAGATATACGGATCGCCGTCGAAGGAGCCGGAACTGAAGGCGCCGCTCTGCTTGCCCTGGTTTTCGTAGCGATCGCACCACCGCCCCACGAGGCCGGCTTTCAGCACGCCGCGATAGTCGTCGCCCAGCGGCGCCAGCGACTCGATCACCGTGTGGCAGGCATGGTTCCAGGTGTGCCGCGTTTCCAGATCGCTGAGAATGGGTACATAAGTGTCGTAATGATGGATGTCGCGCAGCTTCATCTTGCGCCGCCGCAGCTCGTAGTAACGATACAGTGAGGGCAGGTGCTTGCGGACGGAGGCGATCAGATTGTCGTAGACCGCCGTCGGGACATTGTCGGGAAAGAGTGCCGCTTCCAGAGCGCTGGCGAAATTGCGGGCATGCGCGTGGAACACATCGCGTTGAATCGAGCCTTGCAGCGTGGCGGCCAGCGTGTTCTCGTGGGCCGAAAACTGCTGATAGTATTGTTTGAACGCTCGTTGCCGCACGCCGCGGTCGGGCGAGTGAAGCAGGGCCGAAAACGAAGCGTGGCTCAACTCGACCCGTTCGCCGCGCTCGTTTTCCACAAACCCGAATTTGAGGTCGGCGTTGTTCAACTGGCGAAACACCAGGCCGGCCGTGCCCGACACCTCGCTTTGCATGGCCAGCAGTTTCTCTTCGCGGTCGGAGAGCGTGTGCGGCCGGTCGCGCAGCAGTCGTTCCAGCAGCAGTCGATAGGTTACCAACTCTTTGGCCGCCAGAAACTTCTTGATCTTCGCGGGTGGGACCGCCAGAATCTCCGGGCGAATGTAACTGGCTTCTTGACCGGCACGGCTGGCCGCATTGCGGTAGCGACCGAGCATCCGCTGATAGGTGCTGTTCGAGGTGTCCTCGGCGCTCTTCAGGAAGGCATAGGTGCCGAGTCTCTCGCCCGCCCGGTCGAAATCGGAATCGAATTTCAGGCAGGCCGCCAGCGCCTTGGGCGATTCGCCCAGCTTGCCGCGATGTCGGGCAAATCCGGCAAGTTGCTTTTCCCATTTCGTGAAGGCCGCTTCCCAAGCGTCGTCGTCGGTGAACAGGCTGGAGAGATCCCAGGTGTCGGGTGTTTTGACCTGGCTGCGGCGAGGAAGCGATTTGACTTTAGGCATCAGGTAGGGTTCGGGGTTCGGGGTTCGGGGTTCAGGACTGGGGATTTTGAAAGCGTAGGGTGGGACCAGCGAGCTTGCGAGCGCCGGCCCACCGTGACGGACTAAGATGACAAATCGGTGATGGAAGCGAAAGGAGGCGGCCCAGCCCACAAACGTCATACCGCGTTGCACCACATGAGCAGGCGCAGGGCCAGATTTGCGTAGACCGCGGCCGCGGAGTCGTCGGCCATAATTCCCAACCCGTCGGGCAGCCGCTCAAACTGCCGAGCCGGAGGAGGCTTGGTGATGTCGAACAGGCGGTGCAGCACAAAGCCGGCTGCGGCAATTCTCCAGTTGTTCATGTCGATGAGGAAAAACACAATCGGCAGGCTGGCGATCTCGTCCAGCACAATCGAGCCGGGGTCCTTCAGCCCGCCCATATATCGAGCGGCCCGCGTACAAATCGGAATGCCGGCCAGGAAGATGACGACAATCGACGCGGCTTGAATGGCCGGCGAAAAGTGTTGCAGGCCCCACGTCAACGGAATTCCCCACACTGCTCCGACGGTGCCCGGAACGATGGGAAAAAACCCCGCGCCCAGACCCGTCGCGCAAACCATTGCCAGTCTGCCGATTGCCTTGGGCGAACGATCGAATGCCGTGTCATTTTCGTTTGGCGGAGCTGATTCAGTCATCACGTCGATCGTTCGCGGATGAGTCGGTTTATCCAAGGTTTTTCGCCAGCCTCCCCCGAAATTACCCGCCCCGTCCCTGTCGCGTGCGCTGCAGTACTCCCTTCGCCCATTCCTCCTTATCGGCACGCAACGGCGGCACCAGGGCGTCTGCCTGATAGTTCACTTCGCGGGCGTAGGGTCCCGCGTCGTAGCAGTGGTCAAGCACCGCTTGCAAATCGATGATCACGGCCGGATCACCCGGTAGCAAGGGAATGGCAATCTGGGGCAGCCGTTCGTCAAGCTGAATCGGATAAACGAAGTAGTCTTCGAGGTTGTCGAAGTGATGCACACAGACGTGGTAGTCGAAGGGGCCAACCTCCGCTAGGACGCATTGGCACGGCACGGCCGTGCTGTGCTCGCCGCCACGCAGGAGATCGATTTCGACCAGATGCACTTTGCTGCCCAATATCTCCCTCTGCTTGCGCAAGTAAAGCTCGCGGCCATGCTCGCCCGGCGTTTTGTTGGTCAGGCTCAGAATCTCGATGCTGGTGACCAGTCGCTTGTCGCTCCCCTGTCGAACATAGACCTCCAGGAAAGTTTCCCGGCGTTCATCATGCGGCACGCGCACCACCTTGGCCTTGACGGCGGCAATGGCCACGCCTCCTGACAAATGCTCGACGGGAGGGGATCCTCCTCGCGAGCGCTGCACCTGGACGTCCGGGCCGATGTAACGCTGTGACACTTCGATCCAGGTACGCCGGCCGATGACCGCGTAATAAGGCGACGGCAAGCCCACTTGGAGGACTTCGCTGAGGTGAGTATTTAGCCTATCGTGCAGGTCTGGGAAAATGTCCGGATGTTCCAGGAAGGGATCCATGCCCGGAAAAGGCGAAGACATTACTGTTCTCCTCTCAAATCAAACAGGCAGAGTCCGGGAATCGTTCGTTCTTCATTATATGCTGTCGCCGTCGACCGCCGCACTTTCGCATTCGATGCTCAGTTTATGCCAGAAAACGCCGAATTCGCCCACTGCGATAGTGACTTTTCCGGCCTGGCCGGTTATCCTTGTTGACGGGCGCCGTATAATCACGACAATAGTAGTAATGTTAGTCGGCTTTGTGCCGCACTGCCGCCGCCTACCCCCGTTTCGCCTGATCTGGCCCATTCATGTCTGACGACGCAAAGTTAAGCCCCGTCGAGGGTATCAAGGCCCAAAGCCACAACCTGCGCGGAGAAATTGCCGCCGAACTGACCGATGGCAACGACTTCTTCGGCAAGGAGAGCATTCAGCTTCTTAAGCACCACGGCACGTATCAGCAGGACGATCGCGACCATCGGGCACACAAGTCGGGCGGCAAGTCCGCCAAGGCGTTCATCTTCATGGTCCGCACTCGCGTGCCCGGCGGAAAGCTGACCAGCGACCAGCTTTTGGCCGAGATTGACCTGTGCGACGAGCTGGGCAACACCACCCTGCGCTGCACAAGCCGGCAGGGCCTGCAGTTGCACGGCATCGTCAAGGAAAACCTGCGGGAGGTCCTTGCCCGGATCAATCAGGTGCAGCTCACCACGCTGGCGGCCTGCGGCGATGTGGAACGCAACATCATGTGCTGCCCGGCCCCGCACCACTTCGATCCGGTACATGCCCAACTGCAAGACCTGGCCGACCGCCTGGCCGCGCATCTGGCGCCGCGCACGCGGGCCTACCACGAAATCTGGCTGAAGGACCAGGAAACCGGCGAAGAGGAGTTGGTGGCGGGCGGACCGAACGGCCACGAGATCGAGCCGATCTATGGGCCGACGTATCTGCCACGCAAGTTCAAAACGGCCATCGGGCTGCCGGGCGACAACTGCGTCGATCTCTATGCCAACGATCTGGCCCTGATGGCCATTTGCGAGAACTACCAGATCGTCGGCTACAACGTGCTGGTGGGCGGCGGAATGGGCGTCACGCCCAGCGCCAAGAAGACGTTTCCGGCACTGGCCAGGCGGATGGCCTTCGTCACGCCCGACCAGGTGGTCGACGTGGCGACGGAAGTCATCAAGGTGCAACGCGACTTCGGCAATCGGGCCGACCGCAAGATCGCCCGGCTGAAATACCTGATCGCCGACCACGGCCTGGCCTGGTTCAAGGCGAAGGTGGAGGAATACTATGGCCACAAGCTGCCCGACCCTCATCCCGACGACGTCTGCGGCTTCGACGACCACCTGGGCTGGCACGAGCAGGGCGACGGCCGCTGGTATTACGGCTTGAACGTGGAAAACGGCCGCATTCACGACACGGACGAGCTGCGCCTGAAGACCGCCCTGCGCGAAATCTGCGGCAAGCTTCGCCCAGGCATTCGCCTGACCGCCCATCAGAGCATTCTGTTCACCGATGTGGTCGGCGGAGACCGGCCGGCGCTGGAGGAGATTCTGCGGCACCACGGCGTGAAGCTTTCGCACGAGATTTCCAATGCCCGCCGCTGGTCGATGGCCTGCGTGGCCTGGCCGACGTGCGGTCTGTCGATTACCGAAGCCGAACGCGCCTTGCCCAGCGTCATCGACAAGGTCGAAGTCGAGCTGGCGCGGCTGGGCCTGTCCAGCGAGCGCTTTACGATCCGCATGACCGGCTGCCCGAACGGCTGCGCCCGGCCCTATAACTCCGATGTCGGACTAGTTGGCAAGACCGCCGGCAAGTACACGCTTTTCCTGGGCGGCCGTTTGCTGGGAGATCGGCTGAACTTCGTTTACAAGGATTTGGTACCGGAAGAAGAGATCGCCTCGACGCTCATCCCCGTGCTGGTCTATTTCAAGCAAGACCGCTTGCCGGGTGAAACGTTCGGCGATTTTTGCCATCGCAAGGGAGCCGACGATTTGCTGGCATGGACGACCAGTTTCGAAGCAGACACAGCCAGCACAAACGCCAGCGGCAACGGCCATGCGGCGGTTCTGGCCCCGGAGGCCGTGGCCAAGTGAGCTCGCAGCCCGCGCCGCGGCTTTCTCCCTGGATGACGCGGCTGCTGTGGTTTGTCGGCGGTTACAACCTGCTGGCCGGCGTGGGCATGTTTTGCTTCTACCACGAGGGCTTTAAGCTGCTCGGCGTGGAGAAGCCGCAACTTAACCTGCCGATTCAACTGGTCGGCATGCTGGTCGGGCTGTTCGGCGTCGGCTATTGGATGGTCGCGTCCAACCCCGTCGAGAACCGCAACCTTCTGCTGCTTGGCTTCTGGAGCAAAGCGTTGGGCAGCATGCTCGGCGTTTACTACGTCTGTGTCGGGAAGCTGCCGACCGTATTTCTGGCAATGCTGTTCTTTTCCGATATCGTGTATCTGCCGCCGTTTTACATGATTCTACGGCGGCTGGATTCGCATTGACGGCGGTGGCGGCCAATCGTACCATTCCCGCGCCTTCGCACCCTGCACTTCACCTCTGGTAGCAGAATTCGTGAGAATTCTGGGCGTAAACGCGACGACGGCCTGACTTCTCACGAAGTCAGCAACACCCCTCACCGCTCCGCAGAGATCGCTATGAACCGCCGCGTTGCCAAATGGGTAGCCGGTGCTCTGTTTGCCTTCGGCATGGGCCTGTTGGCCTGGGGCTATTGGGCTGCGCGGCGCGTCCCGCCGTTCTATGCCGCGGCGGCGGCGGTGCCGAGCGACAGCCATCGCGAGGCCGGCGAGCGTCTGCTGGAAAACGCGGCCGCCCTGGCCAGCAATGTCCAGAAAACCGGGCAGTGGCAAGCCATCTTCACCACCGGACAACTCAATGGCTGGCTGGCGACTCGGTTGGAAGAAACGTTCCCCGGACTCTTGCCCGATTATCTGGCCGATCCCAGGGTCACCGTCGGGCCCGACGGCGTGATGTTGGGTTGCCGTTATCTGAAAGGGAACGTCGAAACGGTCGTCTCGCTGAAGGCGGAGCTTTACGTCAACGAACCAAACGTCTTGAAGGTCCGGTTGAGCCATGCGCGGGCCGGCGCGTTTCCGCTCCCGTTGGGAAACATCCTGCAGGGCGTGACGCGGGCCGCCGCCGAGGCGAAGGTGCAGTTGAGCTGGCTGCAGGCCGGCGGAGACCCGGTGGCCGTCATTCGCCTGCATCCCTCGGACGACAAGGCGTTTTACCGATTGGAAAAGCTGGAACTCGGCGACAACGAGGTGTTTGTGGCCGGCTATACGGTGCCGCGCGACTCCGGCCCGTCGGAACCAGAAACTTCGCCCGACCGACCGCTGGCTGCCGCACCTTCCACAAAGGAAAAGCGCCAACGCTGACCGTCCGCGGCGGGCCGCTCCAGCCGGGCCGTTCCTCGCAGCCGCCGGCCGTGTAGTTCGACGACGACGCTCTCGCCCTCTGCCGGCAACGGCAGATAGTCTCCGGCGTCCCAACGCGTGACTGTTCCGCGCCCGCCGGACACTTCGCCTTCATAGTCGAGATAGGCGCGGCGATGGTCGGGCAACCGCTCGGCCAGGCAGGCCGCATCGGCCGACGGCTCCTCGGCCAGCGCCCAGGTTTGCAGTACGTCGGCCGCTTCGAGCATCAAGTCCCAGTGTAGGCCGCGGCCGGATTCCGGGGGAAGGTCATGTCGCAGGACAACGAAACGGGGCATGACTATCGTTCGATGAATTGTGTTGCCGACGATGAGGGGTGGTGGCTGGGGCAGAGCCTGGCCACGATCGCTATTCTAGTCAGGACAGACGACGAGGCCAGGCGATGCCCCGGTACGGCCCAGGTATGAGGTGGCTTCGCGAAAATCTATCGTGGCGGGCGAGTTCAACCTTCCTCTGGCCATCTAGGGCCGCAACTTGCGGGCATTCTTGACACCATCGAGGTCGCCGTCTGGCCGCCCCCGCCGCGAACGATTGGTGGAACAAATCCAGCGTCGGCATCAGCGGCACCGTCGTTCCGCCGCCCGAACCTCAATTGTCGGTTTCCGCCCTAGCCGGGTGCCAGTTTTTTTGGCAGTTCGGCGTTGTTATTGCCTACACGAAGGTGGCCATGATTACCCAACGCAGCAAGTACGTGCGCGCAACAAGGCCAGCGAGCAGAAGATGAGGGCCGACAATGAGGCGGCCATCGCCCGCGGAATCAGCGCTCTGGCCATCGGAACCGGGGCAGGTTTCTAAGGAGCGGACGATGAGTGTTTGTCCCTACTGCCAATACTCGCCCTTGGCGTGCCGGCTTAGGAAACAACTTGACTGGCGCGCTTGACCGGCGTATTCTCAAGACATGCAAACCGATGAACTTGTTCAACAGTTAATCGCGCTTCCCTTGCCTGACCGAGTCACGGTCGCGCAAGCGCTATGGGAAAGCATCGACGAGGGTTTGGCCACGGATGTGGCCGATGAACAACGGGACGCCATTCAGGCTGCTGTGCGGCGCGACGACGAATTGAGTTCGGGTTCGGTTGTCGGTCGATCGCATGAGGAAGTAATGCAGGCCGTGCGCCAGGCCCTTAAATGCGGGTAGTTTACCACCCCGACGCTGAGGCTGAATTAACCGAAGCGGCGCTCTACTACGACCAGCGAGTGCCTGGCTTGGGTGATTCCTTCCTTCGCGCGTTTGAGTCGGCGCTGGCCGAAATTGAAAAGCAACCCCAGTGGTGGCCGATCGTCGAAAGCGATCTACGTTACCGTTCTCTGCGGCGTTTTCCCTACGCGGTTTATTACCGAATCGTCGACGATGAATTGAGGATCCTCGTCGTTGAGCATCATAAACGTCACCCCGATTACTGGCGGTATCGACTGCGCGACGAACGTTAGCACGCCGGCGTGCCGGCGGCGCCAAAAGGCAAAACCGGCCCCGCCCATTGTCGAAAACTGACCGCCGCCGCAAAGGGAACCAAGATGCTAAAACTGGCCGCCGTCACGGTGGATGACGGACGCGAGCCCTTTGGACCCCGTCAGCCTTGTGGATTGGTGAACGAGGTTGACCGCCCGCCGCGGAGAAAACCAATGACTGCCCCCGTGCCACCCAATGCCCACTGGAATCGATGTCATTCATGGTTAACCAGCGCTTTCCCATGCACGTCACGCCGCTCGATCTGACCAGGCTCAAGGTCTTGCCGCTCCGCGAGCGGCGCAGCCTGACGACGGTCGACGAAATCTTGATCGATCCCGACGCCGCTCCGCGCCCCTGCCCGGAACGGGTTCCTCCGCTCGTTCGCCAGTGCGCCGAAAATATCCGCAGGGCGCGAGAACGCGGGGCGACCGTGATGCTCATCTACGGCGCCCATCTGCTTCGCAACGGGGCGGCCCAGATCATCGAACGCATGCTGGCCGACGATTGGCTGACGCACCTGGCGACCAACGGGGCCGGCACGATCCACGATTGGGAATATGCCTGGTTCGGCGCTTCGACCGAGAGCGTCGAAATGAACGTCGCCAGCGGCACCTTCGGCACCTGGCACGAGACGGCCACCAACATCCACCTGGCCCTCCTGGCCGGCGCGCTCGACGGCCTGGGCTACGGCCGGGCACTCGGCAAGTTCATCCTGGACGACGGCACCACGCTGCCGGCCAGCGACGACCTTGCCCGCTCGATCGCCGAAAAGCCACTCGATCGGCTCACGGCGGCCCGTGCCGATCTGCTACGGACGATGACCGAGCAACATTGGCCGGCGGGACGCATCGAAGTGAAGCACCGTTGGAAGCAGGCCTCGATGGTGGCTCAGGCGTATCGTCACGGCGTGCCGCTGACGGTGCATCCGGGCATCGGCTACGACATCATCTCGAATCACCCCGTCTTCAACGGCGCGGCGCTGGGCCGGGCGGCCGAGTGGGATTTCAAGCTCTTCGGCGGCTCGCTGGAGCGTCTCGAAGGCGGCGTGGTGCTGAACGTCGGCTCGGCGATCATGGGTCCGCAGGTGTTCGAGAAATCGCTGAGCTGCGTCAATAATCTGCGGCTGCAAGCGGGCCTGGACGTGGTCCGCGGCCACAACATCTACGTCGTCGACATTCAGGACGGCGGCGGCTGGGACTGGTCGCACGGCGAGCCGCCCAAGACGAATCCGGCCTATTACCTGCGGTTCTGCAAAAGCTTCGTGCGGATGGGCGGCGCGTTGAATTATGTGCAATGCGACAATGCGGCCTTCGTGCATCGGCTTTACCACGAACTGGCGCGGGGTAGCGATTGAGATCGCAGGCTGGGACTGGCCTATGCAAAATCGTCGATTTCGGCTGTGAAAAAGCAGCCGGAATTGGCGCGGAAGCTGTTCCACTCGCCACATCCAGGCTTGGGCTGCGCGCGCAAAGCGACACGCGTGTCGCGTCCGCGCCGCGCCGACAAGCAACGGGCCACGAATCAAAACGAGTCCCTCGTACATGAGAAGAAGCGCCGCGCGCGGCGCTTTTGTTCTGCGCCGTGTCGAAGGTCGGACCAAAACGAGTCCCTCGCGCAAAACAAAAGCGACACGCGCGTGTCGCTTTTGTTTTGCGCACCGTGTCCGCGTGACAGGGCGCCCGCCTGTCGGTATCGCCATAAAGTGTTACGCCGCAAATGTTTACAGAGGAACGCACGCAGACTTCCTCGTCTCGGCACCGAGCGGGTGCCTCTAGGGTGGTGGCTTGGGGCGAGGCGGGCCTGGGCAGAATCGTCGAAAACGCGGTCCAACCCGCGGGTTCTATTTAATTCGAGTATTGTTCCCAACGGCGAGGATGGCGCATGGCATGCCGCCGGCTTTCCAGGCGGTTGCTGACGCTCGCTTTCTACAGAGTGGCGGCATCCGGGGGAGCAAAAATGACGTCATTCTTCGGCGGGGCCAAGCCACGATTTTGCACAAGCTGGTCCCACCCTACGACGATGGCCTGGCCGGCCGCTTGTTAAACCGCGCGTTCTGGCTATGATGGCTGGCTGGCGAATGCCGGTCGAAGCACCAGCGGCTGTGGCATTCGCGTCACGTCTAACACAATGCACACGACTCCCGTCAGTCTGCTCGTGCGGTTGAAGCAACCCGAGCCGGAGGCCGCCTGGCAACGGTTCGTGGAGCTTTATACTCCGCTGCTCTTTTTCTGGGCCCGCCAGGCCGGGGTCGGCGCGCCGGACGACGCCGACCTGGTGCAGGACGTGTTGGCCCTGCTGGTGCAAAAAATGCCGGGCTTCGACTACGACCCGCAGCAAAGTTTTCGCGGCTGGATACGCACGATGATGCGCAACCGCATCCGTGACCTGCGCCGCCGGCATCACGTTCCTGAAGCGGCGGTCGACGAGAGCTGGCTGGCCGAGTTGCCCGCTCCCAAAGACGACGCCTGGGAAGAAGAACATCGCCAACTTCTCGTTTCCCGCGCGGCCGAGATGATGCAAGCGAGTTTTCACGAGACCACCTGGCGGGCCTGCTGGGAATCGACGGTCAACGAGCGTCCGGCGGCGGAAGTGGCCCGCATGCTCGGCATCAGCGAAAACGCCGTCTATATCGCCAAGGGAAGAGTCCTTCGGCGGCTGCGGCGGGAACTTGAAGGGCTGTTGTAGGTAGGCGGGAACAAGGTAGACGGTAGACGGGGGAGAGAATTGCAAATTGCAAATTGGCAATTGCCTGACGCCTGACGTCTACCGTCTACCGATTTTCCTGACAGGTTTTGCCCCCTGCCAACGTACATGCTGTTATGGCCCGCTTTTTATGGAGAATCGAACCATGACCGACAAGGCGGTTTGCCCGGATGCGGCGGCGATCGAACGGCTGCTGCTGGGACGCACCAGCGACGCGGAAACCGACGATCTCGAGCGGCACCTGCTCGATTGCGACCGCTGTTGCGAGGTTTCGCGTTCGCTGCATCTCGACGACACGATGGTGGCCGGCTTGCGGCGCGACAACCACTTGGCCGCCATCGCCCAGGAGGCCCCGGTGCGAGCCACGATGGCCCGGCTGATGGCCCTGCGGACTGCCGCGGCCGCCAGCCAGCCGGAAGAGACGATGACGGTGGCCGGCGAGAGCACCGACGACGCCTGGGGGCTGCGCGAGCTGCTCGACCCGCCCCAGGCCGAGGGCGAGCTGGGCGGTTTCGCCGGCTACCGCGTGCTGCGCGTGCTCGGCGCCGGCGGCATGGGCATCGTCCTGGAGGCCGAAGATCCGCAGTTGCAACGCCGCGTGGCGCTGAAAATCATGAATCGCGGCCTGGCCGCCCGCAGCGAAAACCGCCAGCGGTTCCTGCGCGAGGCACGGGCGGCGGCGGCCATCGAGCACGCGCACATCGTCACGGTCCACCAGGTGGGCGAGCAGCGGGGCGTGCCCTTTCTGGCCATGCAGTTACTCAAGGGCGAGAGCTTGCACGACCGGCTCGAGAGAGAGGGTTCAGGCACCCAGAGGGTACCCCGGGTTCAGGGTTCAGAAAAGAGGGAAGCGGGAATGGACAATCCAAAATCCAAAATCCAAAATCCAAAATCGCCTCTGCCGCTGGCCGAGTGCCTGCGCATCGGCCGCGAAACGGCCGAGGCCCTGGCCGTGGCGCACCAGCGGGGGCTGATCCATCGCGACATCAAGCCGGCCAACATCTGGCTCGAATCGCCGGGCGGCTGGGTGAAGCTGGTCGATTTCGGCCTGGCCCACGTCGTGGAAGACGAAGTCCATCTTACCCAGACCGGCGCCATCCTGGGCACACCGTCCTATATGTCGCCCGAACAGGCCCGCGGAGACAGCGTGGGTCCGCGGTCGGACCTGTTCAGCCTGGGCGTGGTGCTCTATCGGCTGACGACCGGGCAAACTCCTTTTCAGGGCCGTGGCACGCTGGCCGTGCTGACGGCGCTGGCCACGGCCGATCCGCGGCCCGTGGGCGAGTTGAACCCGGAGCTACCGCCGGCGTTTGCCGACGTCATCATGCGGCTGTTGGCCAAGGATCCGGGCGAGCGGTTCGAGTCGGCGGAGGCGGTGGCCGAGGCGATTCGGGCAATCGAGGCGGCGGAGAGCGAGGGAGCGAGGGAGAGACAGAGAGACGGAGCGAGGGAGAGACGGAGCGAGGGAGAGATGGCGGGCAGACCGCCGCGGCGCCGATCGCGCTGGCCGTTGGTGGCCGCGGCGGCAGCGGCTTGTTTTCTGTTGGCGGGCATGGTGGTGGTCATCCGCGACAAGGAGGGCCGCGAGGTGGCGCGGATCAACGTGCCGGAAGGCGGCAGCGTCGCGACCGAAGAGAGTCCGGCGAGCCCCGCCGCGCCGGGACGTAAGCTTGCCGGTAGTACCGATGCGGCGAGCCGCCGCGCCACACCAACCCGAAGCGCCAGCGAGGAAAGCGCCAAAGCAGGCCCGGTCCCGGCGCGCCGGGGTGACGGGAGCGCCAGCCCGTCGCCCGAAGGGCGACCGGCGTCTCCGCCATCCCGGCGCGCCGGGATCGGAGCTACTTTGCCCGACCGTGCGAAGCCGTTCCTCTTGGTCCGCGAGGGAAAACAGGCCGCCGAGTTCAAGACCATCGCCGGCGCGCTGGGCGAAATGCAAGCCGGCGACGCGATCGAGGTCTACGGCAATGGGCCCTTCACGCTGCCGATCGTCAATCTCGATGGCAAGCCGTTCACGCTCCGCGCCGGCGCCGGTTTTCGCCCGCGGTTCGTGCGCACCGAGGGGGCCAAGCAACAATTCCACAGCGCGTGGATCACAGTCAACAACGCGCCGCTGACACTGGAAGGCATCGAGCTGCGCGAAGATCTGCTTGCCCACAATATCCTGCACGGCGGCGGGGCACCCTGGGAAATCCGCCGCTGCCTGTTGCGCAGGGGGGATTCCCATGCTGCAGCACTGCTTCATTATGAACGTGGACCGCACCTGCGAATCGTCGACAGCGTGTTGGCATCGGGGCATAGCCAATATTCGATCAAAATTGGCACATCGGCCGAGGTCCACTGCGAAAACAACCTGTATTGGAGCGGTGGCAGTTTCTTCACGCTCCAGGGCGGCGGCCAGAAGCTTCGCTTCACGCGGAACACGTTCGCCGGCCAGGGCACTTGGCTCCATTTTCCAGATGCGGAACATGCCGCCGTGGAAGTGCTGGCGGAAGAGAACGTGTTTCGCGTCGGCCAATTGCTATGCACGCGCACCACCAGCATGGAGGTATTTCGCGAGGTCTGTCGCTGGAACGGTCGCCGCAATCTGCACGGTGTTGTCGGTGGTGCCAGCAGTTTGATCTTCAGTCAACCTCTTGAAGGTTCGGGCAGGGTGAGCATCGCTGGCGACGACCTGGCCGCCTGGAGCAAGTTCTGGGGCGAGCATGAACAAGGCGCCATGCTCGGTACGACGCCGACGCTGAGGTATGAGGCCGCCTGGCTGGCCCCTAAGGCCGGCGACCCCCGGCGCGGCGGCAGAGGCATTGCGCTCCGCCGTGATGAAACTCCCCTACCGCGGCTGCACCACTGGCTCGACCCGCGCCCGCTCGACCCGCTGTCGCCCACCACGGCAGGCTCCGAAGGCGACGCTGGCCCCAGCGCCGCGGTCGGCCCCGATTGGCGCCTGGTCGGCCCCGGCGAAGCATACCTGCGCGCACTGGCCGATGCCGGGCATCCGGTCACCGACGAGCAGCTTGGCCTGGAGGGGACTGAAGAGGGCGCGGTGGTGCTGCTCCACGAGAATACGCTGGCCCGTGGTTACGCGACGGTCGCCGAGGCGGTCGCCGCCGCAGCCGACGGCGACACCGTGGCCATCCGCGCCAACGGCACGTTTCCGGGCTTCGACCGGCGCGGTGAGCGACAGGGCAAGCGGCTCACGCTGCGCGCCGGTTATGGCTATCAACCGACGATCGGCGATAACGTGCTGTTGGCCCCGGGCGATGTGTGGTCGATCGAAGACTTGCACTTCAGTGGCCAGGTCTGGGTGGCGAACGGCGCGCCGGCGGCCGAGGGTCAACCGGCGCCGCGGCTGCTCAATTGCAGTTTCGAGCCTGCCCTGGCAGCCTCTGGTCCGATGCCGCAGGTCACGACCTACTCGGAAAGCGCTCCGCCGCTGGAGGTGGTGAATTGCCTGCTGCCGAATGGGGTCAACTTCGCCGGCGCACGGCTGCGTGTGGTGAATTCGGTTATTGCCTCGGTCGGTCTCAATCCGATCGAGCCGCAACGGCCGCGCGCGCTGGATCTCGACCGTTGCGTGGTCTGGAGCAACTTCTCGCCGGCCATTCAACACGGTACTGTTCAGTTGACGGTCAGCGCGCGGCGCACCTGGTTTGAGTTTAGCAGTTTCCTGCGCCAGGGTGACGACGCGGCATTTCAGTGGCAGGGCGACGAAAACGTCTACTGTCACGGGGCCGTGCGATGGCAGAGCGATTGTGATCTGACCACCGCCGCCAATTATGTCGGTTCCCTGCCGGCATGGCAGGCGCGCTGGTCGAGCGACGCAGGCTCGCGCCAGGGCGACGCCGTGTTCATCGACCCGCGCTTCTGCGGGCTGTTGCCCAACAGCCCCGGCCATCAGGCCGCGCAAGACGGCGGCGACCTGGGCGTGGACCTGAGCCGTCTGGGCATGGCAACCCCGAGCGACAAGGTAGACCCGGCACTCCGTGACGGGGGCGCCAGCCCGTCGCCCGAAGGGCGACCGACGTCTCCGCCACGGAGTGTCGGAGCTACGTTGCCCGAACCGCCGCCGCTCGACGAGTGGCTCAAGGGGCGAGAAATCCTGACCGTCGCCCAGGACGGCAGCGGACAGTTCAAGACCATTCAGGCGGCGCTCGATGCGCTTAAGCCGCACCAGGTGGTAAAGGTGCTCGACCGCGGGCCATATCGCGAAGTGGTCCGCGCAGACGGCCTGCCACACGATACCGGGCTCATCAGCGACCGGCAAGCGACCATCCAGCTTTCGGAATGGGACAAGCACGACGGAGCCTACTTAAGCGGGCACAGCTTCGGCCCGCTGGACGGCTTTCGCCTTGCCGGGTGCCGTTTCGTCGCGCCTCCGCATGAGAAGTGGGTCTGGGCTTCAATTATCGGCTTGCGACGAGTCGAGGGACTTGTGGTGGAAGATTGCTACTTCGGCTGGACAGAGCCTCGGCCGGAAAACCGCATCGATCCCGAACCCGCGATCTGCTTGTACTCTGATGACGGCCAGCGCGGCAGTGCCCCGAATGTGGTGCGAAACTGCTTCTTCAACGCTGCGGCTCTCGGCCTCCAGGGCCCCAACCTCTTCGTCGACCGGAATTTCTTCGTCGACACGATCATCGCGCTGAGTGGACCGAAGCACGAGACGCGCATTCGGCACAATGTGTTGGTCCGCGATGGGTTTGTGCTCGATTTAGTCAAGATCGACGAGGTCACGGGATTCGTGGAAATCAGCAACAATACGGTCTTCGGTGCCGGTTTCGATGTCCGCGACGGCGCACCGAGACAAGGCGTCGCCATTCGCAACAACATTACTACGCAAGGGGTTCGCCTCAGCGGTGAGGCCGACAAGCTGCGAGACCAAATCTTTAAGAACTGGCTGGTGGACCATAACAGTTACTTACGCCTCGGCTCGCTGCCGAAGGGGCGCGGCGACATCCTGGAAGATCCCGCGTTCCTTTCGACGGAGCCTGGCGGCCGGGACTACGCGCGCATTCCCGCCGACGGTCCCTTGGCCTCGGGCGGCGCCGGCGGCGACTTGCCGGACTACGTCGGCGCCTTGCCGCCCGGCCCCGCGCCCAAGGAAGGCGATTGGTTTACGCGGCTGCGAGAGCGGTGGCAGGCCGGCGAGGACAAAGTAGACCCGGTCCCGGCGCGCCGGGATGATGTGGGCGCCAGCCCGTCGCCCGAAGGGCGACCAACGTCTCCGCCACGGACCGTTGTTCCCCGTCTACCGCCTACCGACTACCGTCTACCTACCTTGGCCGACGAGCGGGCGGTGGCCAAGTGGGTCGTCGAGAACGGCGGCACGGCGGAATGCGGAGACTACCGAAGCTGGCGGAGCCTGCCCGTGAGGACGGTCCGGCTCAACGGCAACTTGTCGGTGTACGACGATTCGCTGGCACGTTTCCGGCACTGCCCCCGGCTGGACTTCATCGACTTGAAGCGCACGCTCATCTCCGACGCGGGCCTGGTGTACTTGGCGCCCCTGAGCATGCTTCGCCACCTCGACCTGCGCGAGACCGACGTTTCCGACGCCGGCGTGCAACGTCTCGCCGCGTTGAAGCTCCTGGAGCGGCTTGACTTAAGCGGCACGCGCGTCAGCAATGCGGCCCTGCCCACGCTGGCCACGGCGTTTCCCGTGCTACGTTTCCTGCTGCTCGAAGGCACAGCGATTACCGACGCGGGCCTGCCCGCACTGGCCGCACTGGAGCAATTGGACGAGCTCGACCTCAGCCACACCCAAGTGACCGATGCCGGGCTGGCGCGACTGCAACCGCTCACGGGTCTGATGCGCCTTTCACTCGCGGGCACCGAGACGACCGACGCGGGCATCGACGCGCTGCACAAGGCGCTCGTCGATTGCTGGATCACCGGGCCGGACGGACGCCTTCACGCCCCGCCGGTGCGCGACGACGATCCCGATCGAACGGCGGCCGAGGCCCTGCTGGAGAGAGGCTTCAAGGAGATCTGCCTGACGGCCGACGGAGTCAACGAGACGCGTTGCCGGGCCGCGGCGGATCTTCCGCGCGGGCCGTTCAAGGTGCTGCGCGTCGAGGTGCTCTGGATGGGCCACGCGCCGAACATCGCGGATGCCGGAGCCGTGGGCGACGCAGAAATCAAGCTGCTCGCGCGGCTGCGGCAGCTTCGCGTTGCGAATTTGAACGGCACGCAAGTCACAGACCGTGGGCTGGATTGCCTGAAGGGCTTGCCGAAACTCGCCGAGCTGGGCCTCAGCGGCTGCCGGCGCTTGACCGCTAACGCCCTGTCGCTCTTGGCGACGCTGCCGCGGCTTCGCCTGCTGTGGATCGACGGCGGGTGTTGCACCCCCGCCAGTCTCCAGCACGTCGCGGCGCTGGCGTATCTCGACTTCCTGCACATCAACGGCGACCAGTTCGCCGACGCGACGCTGAAAAGGCTCAGCGGATTGTCGAACCTGCGGTTCCTGCGACTGAGCGGCGGGAAAGTCAGCAGCGCTGGTCTGGGGCAGCTCGCATCCCTGCGCAGCCTTTTGTCTTTGGACCTGTCAGATGATGTGAGGTTGCAGACGAGCGACCTTGAGGGCCTTGCCGAGGTGCGCGGATTGGAAGAGCTTGGTCTGCCCGGCGTCCTCACTTCGCCCGACGTGTTCCGCCGGCTTGCCGCCCTGCCGCGCTTACTGGTTCTTACTACGCGCGGAACCAAGCTTGGCGACGACGGCTGTCGAGCGATCGCCGGACTGCGGTCATTGGAGGGGCTCGACGTGACTGGGCGTTTAGTGACCGACGCCGAACTGGCGCACCTCGCGCGGTTGTCGGATTTGCGATATCTGCTGCTGGATGCGGGACAAATCACCGACGCCGGCCTGGCGCACCTCGCGCAGTTGTCCAATCTGCGAGAGCTCGTGCTCCGCCCGGCGCTCAGCATGAGCGGCGCGGGCCTCGAGCATCTGCACGGCCTGAAGATGCTCAAGGTGCTGAGGCTGGTGCAGTTGCCCGTCACTGAATCCACCGAGTCGGGCGTCGCGGCCTTCAAGGCCGCCGTGCCCGGCTGCAGCGTCGATTGGCCGAAATGACGCCTCCATTGGGGAAGTGTTGATGTAGCACATCCGACCCCATCGAGCTCGCCTCGATTGGTGAAGAAGATGGCGGGCTAGGTTGAAAAAAGCGACGTGGCGCACGACCCCATCCAGCTCGCCTGGATGGTGAAGCAGATCGTGAGCTACCGAGCAGCCGCCGGAAATCTTATTCACCATCCAGGCGAGCCGGATGGGGTCTTTTCGCGGAATTCCCCGGCAACCGATTAGCCCGCCATCTCGTTCACCGATCCGCGCAAGGCGGATGGGGTCCTTACTTTCGCGGAATCCCCCGGCAACCGATTAGCCCGCATCTTGGTCACTCCCGGCGCGCCGGGACACAAGGCGGATGGGGTCCGGCGCGCGCGACGTCAAGCCTCGCCCCGCCCAACACTTGGCGCGCGCCCAAAACCCAAGACCCACGCCCCAAGACCCATTTCGAAATTCTCCTGACAGGTTTTGCCTGTTGGGCTCGTACATGCCTTTTGAAGCGGACTGTGTTGTCCGCGGGCCGAAATCTTTCAGCGTCAGGAGTCACCGACATGTTCGCCCACTGGACCGCCAAGCAGGCACGCGCTCAAAACCACCGCCGATCGAAGTCTCGCCGCCGCAAGGGCCAGCGGCACGCCGGACGCAAATCGCTGTTTCAGCTCTTGGAACAGCGCTCCCTGCTCTCTGCGGTGTTGTGGGTGGGCGGCAGCGGCAACTGGGACGACGGCACCCACTGGAGCGGCGGCCAAGTGCCCGGCAGCGGCGACAACGTGACGATCGACACCGGCGCCACGGCGGCCACCATCACCATCAAGTCGGGCGACGACATCCAGGTGGGCAGTCTCAACACCACCGCCAACGACACGCTGGCCATCACGGGCGGCTCGTTGGTGACCGCGGGAACGTCCACCCTCAGCGGGCCGCTCGACATGACCGGCGGCTCGCTCGAGGCCGACGCGAATCTGACGGCCAACGGCAGCACCACGGTTTCGCAGGCCAACCTGGACGCGGAGAATGGCGCGACCCTCAGCCTGCCCAAGCTGACGAGCACGATCACCAACGGCTCATTCACGGCCAACGGCACGGGCAGCGTGCTCGACGTCTCGGCGCTGACCAAGGTCACGCAGCAGGCCGGCTGGAACGTCAACGCCACCGCTGGTGGCGAGGTCAAGCTCTCCGGCCTGACCAGCCTGACCAGCACCCAGGGCATCAACATCAACGATAGCGGCAACAGCACGCTCCTGGACGGCAAGCTGACCAGCCTCAACGGCGTCGGCGTCACGCTGGACGGCACCGACCCGCACGTGGCCGACGCTTGGACCAAGTTCACCAGCGGCACGCTGACGGTATACGGAAACTCCGTAGGTACCGGCTACAGCCTGTCGGCCCTGACCGACGTCGATCAGTCGAACCTGGACGCCGAAAGCGGCGGCCAACTGGCGCTACCGAAAGTGACAAGCTATGTCTCCAACCAAACCTTCTTCCAGGCGAGCGGCACGAACCCGGGCACGTCCGCGCCGAGCCTGCTCGACGTGTCGGCCCTGACGGGCCTGACGCAGCAGAGCTACTGGGACGTCCATGCGTACTTCGGGGGCGAGGTCAGGCTGACGGGCCTGACCAGTCTGACCAAGACGCAAGGCATCTTCTTCACCGACACCTACGGCAGCACGCTTGACTTGAGCGGCCTGACCAGCCTAGCGGGCACGGCTGGCGGCGACATCACCGAATCTGGCGGCAGCACGCTCGTGGATCCGAAGCTGACCACCCTCAACGGCGTCAATGTCCAGCTCGACGGCACCGACGCGCAAGTGGCCGACTCTTGGACCACGCTGACTAACGGAAGCCTGGAGGTCGATACGGGTTCCTACAGCCTGCCCGCCCTGACCGACGTCGATCAGTCCAGTCTGGACGCCGAAAGCGGCGGCCAGCTCGCGCTGCCGAATCTGACGGGTTACGTGTCCAACGAAAATAACTTCCAGGCCAAGGGCACGAACACGGCTACGCTCCAGCCCAGCCTGCTCGACGTGTCGGCCCTGACCACGCTGACGGCGCAGCAGGGCAGTTGGGCCATCAACGCGCTCAACGGCGGCGAGGTCAAACTGTCGGGCATGGCCAGCCTGATGAACGGCCCCAACCAGGGCATCAGCCTCACCGACACCGGCGGCAGCACGCTCGTGGATCCGAAGCTGACCACCCTCAGCGGCGTCAGCGTCACGCTGGACGGCACCGACGCGCACGTGGCCGACGCTTGGACCAAGCTCACCAGCGGCAGTCTGGAGGTCGATGGAAATCCATCGAATTTCGGCTACAGCCTGTCCAGCCTGACCGACGTCGATCAGTCCAGTCTGTTCGCCGAGAGCGGCGGCCAGCTCGCACTGCCGAAGCTGACAAGTTACGTGTCCAACGGCTTCCTTCAAAACGGCACGTTCGAGGCCAATGGCATGAACACGGCTACGCTCCAGCCCAGCGTACTCGACGTGTCGGCCCTGACCACGCTGACGGCGCAGCCGGGCAGTTGGACCATCAACGCGCTCAACGGCGGCGAGGTCGAGCTGTCGGGCCTGACCAGCCTGTCGACCAGCACCCAGGACATCAACATAACCGACACCGGCGGCAGCACCGTCCTGGACGGCAAGCTCACCAGCCTCGACGGCGTCAATGTGACCACCGATGGCAGCGACACGCAGCTCGTCAACTCCTGGACCACGTTCACTAGCACCAGCGGTCACCCGGATCGCCTGACGGTCACGGGCGGTTCGCTCACCTTTCCGAAGCTGACCGACCTCGCCTCGTCGAGCCCCCTCGGCGGCACCGCGCTCGACTTTCCGGTGCTCGCGAAAGGCAGCCTGATCTTGGGCGACGGCACGAGCGCGACCATTCAAGGCACCCTCGTCGCTTTGCCGGCCTCGGGCGCCACCGGCGCCACCGTCAACGCGCCGGCCTCGCAGGGACTCAGCATCACGCTCGACAGCAGCGGCACCTTCAACGGCGGCACGACCGTCAATGTCGGCGCGGGAACCACGCTCGCGCTGGCGGGCGGAACGTACCTCGGCGGCGTCAACTTCAACTTCGGCGCCGCGGCGACCGCCGATCTCACCGGCGGGCAAACGACCACCTATGGCGGCACGCTCGCTGCCACCGGCGCCGGCACGGTCGTCATCAGCGGCGGCATATTCTATCCCGCAACGGGTGGCGGCGCAACCCTGAATTTTCCCGGCGGCATGTTCCAGTGGACCGGCGGCGGGATGGAGCTTTCCGTCGGCGATGTGACCAACCGCGGCACGATCAACCTCTCCGGCTCGAATGACACGCAAATCTTCGCCGACGGTACGCTCGACAACTACGGCAGCATCATCCAGACTGGCAGCGGCGACTTCAATCTGCACAGCGACAGCATCACGCCCACCACGCTCAAGATCGAACCAAGCGGGCAGTACCAGATGGAGTCGGATGCCGGCATCAACAACTTCTACGGCACCAACCTGATCGACAACGCCGGCACCATCGCCAAGAAGGCGGGAACCGGCACGTCGACGATCGGGGTGAATGGCCAAATCATCAACACCGGCACCATCGAGGCCGATTCGGGCACGCTCGATCTCGAACCTAGCTCGTTCGCCCAGATCGACGCCAACGGCAACCTGACCGGCGGCACCTGGAAGGCCCTCAACGGCGCCGCGCTCAACTTTCCCAGCGGCACCAGCATCACGACCAATGCGGCCACCATCGCCCTCGACGGCAGCGGCGCGGCCGTGACCGCAGTCTACCCCGGCGGGACGGGCTACTCCGCGCTGTCCGCCCTGGCCTCCAACAGCGGCACGCTGGCGCTCACCAACGGCGCCAGCCTGAACACGGCGGGCGATTTCGCCAACAGCGGCAGCCTGACACTCGGCGGCGCGCTGGCCGTCGGCGGAAACTTCACACAGACCTCCGCCGGCACGCTCGACGTGCAGATCGGCGGCAGCCCAACGAGCGGCAACTTCGGACAGGTCGCCGTCACCGGTTCGGCCACGTTGGCCGGCAATTTCAACGTCTCCCTGGTCAACAGCTTCACGCCCGTCGCCGGCCAGGATTACCCGGTGCTGAAGTACACCAGCGCCACCGGCTCGTTCGCCACCGTGACCGGCCTGCCTTCGCGCATGACCGTCAACCAGACCGCGACGGAGCTTGACGTCGACATGCCCTCGGCCGGCGCCGATCCGGGCCTGACCAGCGTCACCGCGCCGACGACGGCCTCCGACGGCCAGTCGATCACCGTCGACTGGCAGGTGAAAGACGAAAACGGCGCGGCCGCCAACGGAAATTGGCTCGACAGCGTGTATCTCTCCACCATGCCGACCATCACCGCCGGCTCCATCATGTTGGGAAGGGTCGAGCACACGGGCGGCCTGGCCGCAAACGGGTCCTACGACGGCAGCCTCAACGCCGCCGTGCCCGCCCTCGCGCCGGGCAACTATTACGTGCTCGTCGAGGCCGACAGCCATGACCAGGTGCCCGACCCCGACCGGAGCAACAACACGTTGGCCGCCACGACGGGCCAGCTCGCCGTCAGCGTGCCGGCACTGACGCTCGGCAAGTCCACCAGCGGTTCTTTCACCGCCGCCGACCAAGACCAGTATTATCAGGTGACCGCGCCGGCAGGCGGCGCGCTGGTCGTCACGCTGACGAGTGCGGCCAGCTCGGGCGCCACCGCGGTCTACGTCAGCCAGGGCATCGAGCCGACGCCCTATGGCTATCAACTCGCCGCCGTCGCCGACCAGCCGAACCAGACGCTTAACGTCCCGAACGCGGTGGGAGGCACGTACTATATTCTGGTCCACAGCGTCTCCGGCAATGCCGCCACAGCCGGCTACACCCTCACGGCCAGCCAGACCGCCGCGCTGAGCATCTCGTCCATCTCCTCGTATGCCGGCGGCGTCTTCGGCAGCGTGACCATCGAGATCGACGGCGCGAACTTCACGCCCAGCACCACGGCCAGTCTGACCCTGATTCCGTCGCCGGTCTCTCTCGGGCCGGCCACCATTCAGGCCTCGGCCGTCGACTTCGTAAGCCCCAGTCAACTCTTCGCCACGTTCTTGCTCGGAGACACCGGCAGCTATACACTCAGCGTCCAGCAAGGCGCTCAGTCGGCGAAGGCCCCCACCCCGTTCCAGGCCGTCGTTCCGACCACCTTCGCGCTCGGTGCCACACTCGTCACGCCGCAGTTCGTTCGCTCCGGCCGCACCGGCAGCATCGTGATCACTTACACGAACGACTCTGCCAACGACCTGATGGCCACGTTGCTGGACATCTCGTCGACCAACCCCAAGGTGCTGTTCAGCACGCCCGACGATCCGAACAACTTCGTGACCCAGGCCCAGGTGTTGGCCGTCGCGCCCAACGGGCCGGCGGGCATTTTGCGGCCCGGCCAGAGCGGCCAGCTTACGCTGCAACTGTTGTCCGACGACACGATCGATGGCGACGAGATGCCCGTGACGGTCAGCGAGGTCGCGCCCGCTCCGCCGCCGCACGTCTTCGGGGGGGCGACGATCAGCGAGGCGTCGACGGCCGCCCAGATCGATGAGAGCCAGACGATCGACTGGGCATCACAAGAGTCCGCGCTGCGGCCCGCCAGCATTCCGGCCGCGGCCTGGAGCGTGATCTACGGCAACCTGACCTCCGCGCTGGGCACGACTGTGGAATCGTACAACGCCGCACTGGCCCAAGCGGCGACCTACCTGGGCAACCTCGGCGACACGACCGCGCAGGTCAGCGACGTCAGCCGCCTCTGGTCGTTCCTCGTGGCGCAGGCCAACGCCTCCTTCCCGACGCCAACACTCGCGTCGGCCGTCGACGCCTCTTTGCCGACGCCCGGCGGCCTTTCGCTCGCCATCGGCCGCACTTTCAATTCGTCAATCGGCGGCCGCTCCACGCCCGGCATCTTCGGCCTGGGCTGGAGCACCTCCTGGCAGTCTTCGCTGAGCGTCGACGCCGCCGGCAACGTCACGATCGACTCCGGCGGCGCGGTCAGCTTTTTCGTCGCCCAGCCCAATGGCGACTATCTCGACACCGCCGGCGAATCTGGCACGCTCACCAGCTCCGGCGGCGTCTTTACGTTTACCTCGATTTCCGGCACGCAGGACGTCTTCCTGGCCAGCGGCCTGTTGAACTACGTGCAAGACACCAACGGCAACCGCATCACGCTCGGTTACAACTCCGGCAAGCAACTCGTGACGCTCACCTATTCCAACCCCGCCGACGCCAGCGAGCCGAACGAGACGCTTACGCTCTCGTATAACTCGCAGGGCCTCGTGTCGCAGGTCGCCGACGGCACGGGCGCAAAGTGGTCGTATGTCTATGACACGTCGGCCCATCTTCTCTCCGTCACCGCGCCGGGCAACCTGACGACCTCTTACGCGTACGACACCGGCACGAACGCCGAAACGGCCAACGCCCTGCTTTCCATCACCAACCCCGACGGCTCGCAAGACAACTTCACCTACGACCCCGCAACGGGCCGGCTCACCGGCACGAGCGCGAACGGGGGCGCCGACGCGATCGCCTATGCCTTCCTGGGCCAGGGCGAAGTCTCGGCCACGGACAGCGCCGGCAACCAGAGCATCGTCTGGTTCGACGACCAGGGCGCGGCCGCCCGCGTGCAAGGCCCCAACGGCGGCGTCTCCAACTCGCTTTTCGACGACAATGGCAATCTTGTCCGTTACACCAATGCCGCCGCAGCGAGCTACCAATACGCCTATAGCCAAAACGGCGATTTGACCCAGATCACCGATCCGCTCGGACAGACCCAGACGCGCACCTATGGGCCGCTCGGCACGCTGACCTCCTATTCCGACGCGTCCGGCAGCACGACCCAGATTTCGTCGGACTCAACGACCGGCAATGTCATGAGCATCACCTATGCCGACGGCACATCCCGGCAGTTCAGCTACGATCCGCTGGGCGACCTCAAGGAAACGGTTCTGCAAAACGGCGACGCCATCGGCTATGAACACAATAACCAGGGTCTGGTGAGCCAAATCACCTTCGCCGACAAGACGTACCAGGTGTTCGTTTACGACGCGCGTGGCAATCTGACCAAGGCCGAAACCTATGACGCGACCGGGACGCTCACGGGCACGACCACGCTCGTCTACGATACGAACAATCCCGACGAGCTCGTATCGATCAGCTACCCCAACGGCCTCTCGCTCTCGTTCACCTACAATCCCACGACGGGCCAGCGGATCCAAAGCAAGGACAACAACGGGTTCATCGTCAACTACCAATACGACGCTCAGGGCCGCCTCTCAAAACTGACCGACGGGACCGGAAAGCTGATCGTGCAATACACGTATAACGACCTGGGCCAACTCTCGGCGAAGAAAAACGGCAACGTCACCTCGACGGTCTACGGATACGATCCGGCGGGCAATCTGACCAGCATCGTCAACTATGCGCCCGACGGCAAGACGGTCAATTCCTCGTTCACCTACAGCTACAACCTGCTGGGCGAAGTCACCAAAATGGTCAGTGCGGCCGGCACGACCACCTACGGCTACGACGCCACCGGGCAATTGACCCAGGTGGGCCTGCCGGACGGCACGAGCATCTCCTACGCGTTTAATGCCGCCGGCGACCGCACGCAGGTCACTACCAACGGCACGGCCACTAACTACAAGAGCAACGCCGCCAACGAGATCACGCAGGTCGGCTCGGCCACGTATTTCTACGACAAAAACGGCAACCTCCATACCGTCTCCGACAGTAGCGGCACGACCACCTACAACTACAACGACCTGAACCAGCTCGTTTCGATCGCGGCGCCCGACGGCACGGTCACCAATTTCCAATACAGCCCGCTGGGCTTCATGATGGGCAGCTCGACCACGCCGGCCGGAGGCAGTGCCAGCCAGACCAACTACCTGGTCGATCCGACCGGCCTGGGCAACGTGGTCGGGGCCTATACCGGCTCAGGCTCAGTGATCGCCGACTACACTTACGGCCTGGGACTGGTCAGTCAGACCGGACTCAGCGGCACGGGCTACTACGACTTCGATCTCACCGGCAATACCGTGGGCATCACGGGGGCCAGCGGCTCGTACGTCAACCAATACAGCTACCGGCCGTTCGGCGAGACGACCACGGTTGGCACCCCGCAACTGCCCAATGCGTTCACCTTCGCCGGGCAGAGCGGCGTGATGCAGATCGGCGATAACCTCTTCGACATGCGGGCCCGCGACTACACCCCGGCGACCGGGCAGTTCCTTTCCAACGACCCGACCGGCCTGGCGGGAGGCGACACCAATCTCAGGCGCTACGTTGCAAATGATCCCGTCGACGGCAACGATCCCAGCGGTCTGGTTCCGGTCCGTTTTGCGGCGCCCTCGTTGGCGGACGCGCTCGCCGGGGCGTCGGCCGCTGAGATGGCCGGGGCGTACTCTGCGGCAGTTTACCAGGCGGCTTACGCCAGCGCGATAGCCCAAGGCGGCTGGTGGGCGGCAAACGCCCAAAGCTACGCGACCGCGCAGGCGCAAGATGCCTTGCTTTTCGCCCAAGGCCCGACGGCAAATGCAAGCTATATCCGGCAGTTTATCCTGGCCCACAGCCAGCCGGCGGCCTCCGCCGGTGGGGCGGGTCTCGAGGTTCCCATTTCGCGCGACACCAAGGTAGCCTTTGCAAGCCCGGTCGGCGTCGCCGGGGCGGGCCTGGTGGTTCCCATTTTGCCCGGCACCAAGGTAGCGTTTGCAATCCCGGTCGTCGTCATCTCCACCGACCCCAACGCCCTCATCGGCCCTGGCGGCTTCGGCCCACAGAACTTCATCCAGCCCAACGGCACCTGGTCCTACACGGTCGATTTCGAAAACGACGGCAGCGTCGCCGCACAGGACGTCACGGTCAGCGAGCAGCTCGACGCGAACCTCGATTGGTCGACGTTCCAACTCGGCTCGGTCGGCTTCGGCGCGGTCAACGTCAACGTGCCCGCGGGCCTCACGCAATATCAGACCACCGTCGCTTACCAGAATGTCGACGGCTCGTCGCTGAACGTGCAAGTCGCGCTCGACTTCAACGTGCAAACCGGCAAGTTGACCGCCACCTTCACCTCGCTCGACCCGCTCACCGGCCAGCCGCCGACAGGCGTTACCGACGGCTTCCTGCCGCCCGACGACAAGAACCACATCGGCGAAGGTTATGTCCAATACAGCGTCCGGCCGAAAGCCAACCTGGCCACCGGCGCCGTCGTCAACGAAGCGGCGACGGTCGTCTTCGACACCAACGCGCCGATCAACACCAACACCGCCAGCAACACCATCGACGCCGACCCGCCCACCAGCAGCGTGGCCGCACTGCCCGGTACGGAGACCGCGACGAGCTTCACGGTGAGCTGGTCCGGCACAGACGACAGTGGCGGGTCGGGCATCGCCAGCTACAATGTGTTCGTCAGCGACAACGGTGGACCCTTCACGGCCTTCCAAACGGACACCACGAAAACCTCGGCCACTTTCACCGGCGTCAATGGCCACACCTACGCTTTTTATAGCGTGTCCACCGACAACGTGGGCAACGTGCAGACGACTCCGACCGCGGCCCAAACTACCACGAAGGTTTCGGTGGGCGCGGTGTTGCCTACCAGCAGCGTGGCGGCCCTGCCGGCCACGGAGACCTCGACCAGCTTCACCGTGAGCTGGTCGGGCAGCGACACTGGCGGGCCGGGAATCGCCGGGTATGACGTTTACGTCGCCGACAACGGCGGCGCCTTCACCGCCTTCAAGACCGACACCACGGCCACCTCGGCCACGTTCACCGGCGTCAGTGGCCACACCTACGGCTTTTATAGCGTGGCCATCGACACCGCCGGCAATCGGCAGACGACGCCGACCGCGGCCCAGGCCACGACGAAGGTTTCGGTGGGCGCGGTGCTGCCCACCAGCAGCGTGGCGGCCCTGCCGGCCACGGAGACTTCGACCAGCTTCACCGTGAGCTGGTCGGGCAGCGACGTCGGCGGGCCGGGAATCGCCGCGTACGACATTTACGTCGCCGACGACGCCCAGGAGTTAACCGCGTTCAAGACCGACACCACGGCCACCTCGTTCACGTTCACCGGCGTCAATGGTCACACCTACGGCTTTGCCAGCGTGGCCATCGACACCGCCGGCAATCGACAGCCGACCCCGTTTCTGCCCCAGGCCACGACGTTCGTTTCCGTGGGCGCGGTGCTGCCCACCAGCAGCGTGGCGGCCCTGCCAGCCACGGAGACCTCGACCAGCTTCACCGTAAGTTGGTCGGGCAGCGACGTCGGCGGCCCGGGGATCGCCGGGTATGACGTCTTCGTCGCCGATAACGGCGGCGCCTTCACCGCCTTTAAGACGGACACCACGGCCACCTCGGCCACGTTCAGCGGCGTCAACGGCCACACCTACGGCTTCTACAGCGTGGCCATCGACAGCGCCGGCAATCGGCAGACGACCCCGACCGCGGCCCAGGCCACGACGACCGTGTCCACCGCCACCTTCTCTGTGACCGACCACACCTACACGATCGGTTCGGGCACCGTGACGGTTTCGGCCGCCAACGGGCTGCTCACGGGCGACACCGGCCCGAGCCAGCTCACCGTGACCGCCGGCACGGTGACTGGCGCCCAGGGCGGCACCTTCGCGTTCCACGCCGACGGGTCTTTCACGTATACGCCGGGCGCGAGCTTCCCCGGCTATGACAACGCCCAGGTTACGGTGACCGACACGTCCGGCGACAAGGGCACGGCCACGGTGAATGTGCTCTCGCAACACGCCGGCGTGGTCTGGAAGTTTTACGAATCGGCGCTCAATCGCGTGCCCGACGCGGCCGGCCTGCAATACTGGACCAACTATTTCAACAGCGGCGGCAACACCGGCGACATGGCGTTTGGCTTCTTCGAGAGCGACGAGCTGCTGGACAAGGTGCTCGGCAACTACTACGAGCAGTATCTCTTGCGGCCGCTCGATTCCGGCGGGCTGGCCTACTGGAAGGGCATCTGGCACGCCACCGGCGGCCCGGAGCAGATCAAGGCCGGCTTTGCCGACAGCCCCGAATTCTTCAACTCGGCCGGCGCCACGCCCGACGCCTGGATCGACGCGCTTTATCAGCGGATTTTGAACCGCACGCCGGATCCCAACGGCAAGACGTTCTGGCTGAATTACTACCAGCAGCAGACGGCGGCGGGCGTCGACGCCGGCACGGTGCGCTACAACATCGCGCTGGGCTTTTTCGACAGCCCGGAGGCTTATGGCAACGACGTGACCGGCTGGTTCCAGGAGTATCTGTTCCGCGCGCCCACCGATGCCGAGAAGTCGCAGTACGCCAACCAGATGGAGGCCGGCGCGACCGACCGCACGATTGAGCAGGCCATCACGAACCTGCCGGAGTATGCGAACAATCCGGCGCAACCGGGGGCTGGCACGGCGACGACGTTGCCCGACTACTACCAGACGTCTCCTGCGTCGAGTCAATCAGAGGCCGTGGTCGCGGCTAAAGACGCCTTGTTTTCGCGACTTTAGGTCCCGACCCCGAGGGGTTTGTACTCGAAAGCCCAGGGTACACGCAGCGGAACCCTGGGTTACTGGCGGGAAGAGAATTGTGATCGCCAACGGGGCGTCATTCCGCGGGGGCCGCGCCCGATGGTTGCCTCTCCCACGATTCGGTGCGCAGGATGGGGGAATGACGCCCTTACAGGGCTACGACGATTTGTGTCTTCCCGATACCCAGGGTTCCACCCTGGGCTATCGAATGACAAAACTCGCAGGGCTTTTCCGCCAGGTGGCCGCCGACCCGCACGGTGCGGGCCTGGGCACGCGAAACTATCGCGACATTGAACGCGCGGTCGACGACATGAGCGATAAACTCCATTCCGAGATTGCCCGGTTCAAGCCGAAGGACTACATCGTTTGGCATCGAACTCGACGCCGCCCCCGAGCTGCTGGACGCGACCGATCGCGGCTTGCTGGTCGGCGCCGGCCGCGACGCTCGTTGCTTCGCCCGGCCCGCACCAGGATAGTCCGTGGTACGACGGATAGCAAGTTTGGGGTAGACTTGCGAAACAATCAGTCGGCCGGAGATACTCAAGATCGCGAGTGCGGTCTCTTGAGGGAGAATCCTTGTGAAAACATGCCCCGCCTGTCACCGGCCGGTTCCGGATACGGCAACAATATGTCCGCATCAAGGCTGCGGCCATGCTTTTCCGGTGGCGCACACCGGCATCAAGCGTCCGCCGCCTCCGCCCACTCGTGTAAAGATCACGAGCAACGATGCGCATCCGGCGACGCCGCCGCCGGCTGCTTCGCAAGCGGCGGTCGGTCGGACGAGCTCGCGATGGACGATGGTCGTTTGGCTTGCCGGCATCCTCATTGGATCGGCGCTGGTGGGCGTGGGCTTGCTCGCCTACTTTCCGTTGCCTCATGAAGCAACGGAAGTGGCGTCGATCAACGCGACCGCACAGCCTCCTCGGCAGAAACGTCCATCGGCCGCGAGCAAGGCTCCGCCCGTACCATTACCCGGCGACCACACCAAGTCTCGTGACAAGTCCGCCACCGCAACCGACAAAAAAGTCGCCGGCGAGGCCGCTTCACAAGCGGCGCCGCCGGCCGCCAAGCCCGACGAACCGCTGGGGATCGTCGACAATCCGCCCAAAAAAATGCGCCCAGACGACCCCAAGGGCATCGTCGCCGACGAACCTACGGGACTGCTGGCCGACGCGCCACGTAAGCCCGAGCCGCTCGGTATTCCGAAGGAGCCGAAGCTGGGCGTCGTCGCCGACACGCCCAAGGGACTCTACGAGGAACGGACGAAACCCAAAACACCCGAATGGCTCGGCGAGCGCGGCGGAACGATCGAGTCGCAGAAGGCGGTCGAAGACGGCCTGAACTGGCTGGCCCGCCACCAAGGCGCCGACGGACACTGGGGCGCCGATTGCCTGGGCACCGATCCCAACTCGCGCTGCGATCAGAAAGCTCCTTGCCAGGGGACCGGCCAGGCCTACGAAATCGCCCAAACCGGCCTGGCGCTGCTTGCGTTTCAGGCTGCCGGCCACTATTACTTCAATGGCCAAAAATACTCCGGCCAGGTGGCGAAAGGCCTGGATTATTTCGTCCAGGAGCAGGCACCCGATGGTTCGATCGTCGGTTCGCAAAACCCCTCCGCGGAACAAATCAAGGCCGGCGCCAAGTTCCAGCAATACTTCATGTACGAGCACGCCCTGGGAACGTTCGCCTTGTGCGAGGCCTGCGCCGTGGCGATCGCCGAAGGAAAGAAGCCCGACCCACGATATCTGAAGGCCGCCGAACGCGCGGTGTACTTCATCCAACGCCTGCAACACGACGACGGCGGCTGGCGCTATACGACGAACGCTCGCGACCCGAGCGATTGCTCGGTTTCGGGCTGGGTGATGCTCGCTCTGAAAACGGCCCGCGAGGCAAAGCTCAGCGTTTCGCCGCAAACCGTTTCCAGGATGATGGACTTCTTTGCCGCGCATTACGCAAACGGTCGGACCTACTACCAACCCCCGAACCCGGGCACCGACGCCATGACGGGCGTAGGCATGATGGCGGTCGAGTTCTTTCAGCACACGGTCGACGCGCCGATCGTGCAAGGCGGCGCCGACTATCTGGCCGATCAGGCCGACGGGCACGGCCTGTTTTTCCTCCCCAATTACTATCTCTGGTACAATTGCACGATGGCCATGTTTCAGGTCGGCGGCGGGCCGTGGAAGCGATGGAACAGCCCTGTGCGCGACCGCGTGACCGGCTTGCAGGCGCAAGGCGAAGGGTGCGAACGTGGAAGCTGGCCTCCCAACGATCAGTGGGGCGGTCAGGGCGGCCGCATCTATTCCACCGCGCTGGCGGTGCTGACGCTGGAGGTCTACTACCGCTTTCAGCGCGTCGCCGGCCAGCAAGAAAATGATAAGTTCTTCAAGAAATAATGTAGAGATTTCGAGCGGAAACTCGATCAGAACCAGATTCCATGCAGCAACACCAGAAAGCTTTTTGGGCCGCCGTCAAACGAGCGGCTGCCGCGCGCGACGAACGCGCAACCTTGCCGAAGGCCAGCCCGGTATTGTCGCCCTGGGCCTTTTGGCTGTTGGTGGCCCTGGTGCAGCAACGAAGGCGGCAGCGGTGGGTGGCCGACGTTGTCAGGAACCATCTGCAAGGCGACCCGGAAGCACTCGCCACGGCCGGCGCGCTCGGCCAACCGGAAGAGATCAGCCAGCAAGGCATCGTGCCGGGCATGCCGGAATGGGAATATCGCTTTCACGGCCGAGGCTGCGAGTTGACGCACCGAATTACCGGCGAGTCGATCGACGTCGATTTCTATGACGATGAGGGCGAATGGTTCGACGGCTGGTTCTATTGCCGCTATTTGAAGAAGGCCCGCCAGTTGACCCCGCCAGAGCAACGGCTGATCGAGCTTCACCCGTCGATCGACACCATCATGGTCAGCCTCGCCGAATTGAAGCTCACGCGATTTGCGACAGGCATCAAGGAGAACCGGGCAGTCTTTAAGTTGGCCGACGACGTGGTGGCCAACACGGCTCTGGTGGAAGCGTTCTGCGATGCGTGGAGCGGCGGCAAAAACCGCTTCTCCGCGGCCGTCGAGGTCGGCGATTGGCTGGCCGCAAGCGATCGCCTGCCCGAGGGCATCGACGAAACAACGGCCCGTCTGCTGCAAGCGGCCGCCGACGAGTGCCGCCGCGCGAGGGCCCAGATCGTGCTGCGGCAACTCGAAGAGGGCCGAGGCGATCGTACGGCCATGTTCGCCTTGGCCGAAGTTGGGCCGCCCGAACTGGATGCCGTCATCGAGAAGGTGCTTCAAGGCCAGCCGAGCAGCATGATGGTCGGAGCTCTCGACGTGATCGCGCGGCGCGGCGGTCCGGCCTGGTGCGATCGTGTTTTTGCCTTATTCGAGCGACTCGATCCCAACGCCGACATTCCCCAGCCGGCCGCCTGGATGCGCTGCGCGGTGTTCCTGATCAGGCAGGCTTACCGCGTGCCCGAAGTGCTGACGGCACTCTCGCGGGCCCGCAGCCATGAAGCGGCCGACGCGGCCCTGTTGCTGTTGGAGCATGCTCCGGAACTGAGCCGGCCGCAGTTTCGCGCGGCGCTGAGATCGAGCGTTCCTTTCGACCGGGCCAGGGCCGCGGCGATTCTCGCCATTCTGGACGAGGAGTGGGGGCGCCGCGAAATGATCGAGGCCCTGTGGGCGTCGGAAGACCAGCGAATGACTTCCGATTGCCGCGCGGCGCTTTGTTGCAGCCGCTCACCGGAGGCGCATCGAGCGGCGGAAGAGTGGGAAGAACGGTTTCCGCACGTGCCTGAGAGTGGGCCGTTTTACTCGGCGGCCGATGTGGCTTTGCGCAACTCTGATTCGTTTCTGCAATATGAGATGAGTCAGTTGCACGATCGGGTGCTGCCGTTGCGGGGCCGCGTGAAATAAGGGTTGATCCACCGTTTTTTAGCGAGACGATTGCGATGAGACGTTTGACGGTTACGGCGGCTGCATGGACCATCACCGCCATTTGTCTTTGCGGTTTGTCATTGGCCGATGACAGCAGCGAGGCGGCCAAGGCTCGCGCTGAGGCCGATGAGTCCAAGCCGGCCCCGCCAAAGCCGCGTCAACCAGCGAAGATTACGTTTGCGATTCACGCCCATGACGGCGTGATCCAGACGATGGGGTGGTCGCCGCTGAAAGCGGAGTTCGAAAAGCGCGGCTTTTCGTGCCGGATTATTCGCTCGCCGAAAACCGAGACGAAAACACCGAATCAGGACCGGGCGAGAATTATGGTCGAGGCGCTGAAGAATGTCGAAGGCGATATCGTCCTCGTCGGCATCTCCAACGAAGGATTGTTCATGCCGCTGGTGGCAGCCGAGCGTCCGATACGGCGGATCGTGATGATCAACGCCGTCGTTCCGACGCCGGGCAAGTCGTTCAAAGAGGTGTTCGATTTCGAAGACGTGTTCGCGTCGAAGATTGCGGTTCGGCTCGCCGAGCGCGCCCCTGGCATGTCGGAGGTTTGCCCGCTCAAGGAATTGCCGGCGGTCGAATATGTCTACGTCTGCGGCGAAAAGGACGACGCGATACGGCCGGAATGGGAGCAGCGGACGGCGCGCGAGTATCTGCATGTCGAACCGGTCGTCGTCAAATTCGCGGGCCACGCGAATATCATTTGGTTGTGCGCGAAAGAGGTCGCAGACGCCGCGACGAAAGGACTCTGACGGGGCTCGGAACCGTTTGCCGCCACATTGTGGTGGCGTCGTCCGTTCTCGTGCCACCATGCCTCGGCGTCGTCCCGCGACGGCCGCCTCGCCGTGTGGGGTTGGGGGTCGAATCCGTTGCGTTTTTTTGTGGCTTTGGCTGCCCCTCGCGCTATCGTGAGTGAGATGCCGAGACTGATGCTACCCCCCAGGATGTCCACCTGCGGCCCTCCTTGCTCCACGTTCCGAAAGGTCGCAGCCATGCCCACATGCCAGTCCCACCCTACGACGATGGCTGCGTCCGTGAGACGTCGGTCACCAGCAACAGATCGACAATCAGACGATGAGCATCGCGTCTCCGTAGCTATAGAACCGGTACTTTTCGCGGACCGCCTCGTCATAGGCCCGCATGATCAGCTCGGCGCCGCCGAAAGTGCGCACCAGCACCAACAGCGAGGTGCGCGGCAAATGAAAGTTCGTCATCAGGGCGTCGACGATCTGGAATTCGTAGGGCGGACGAATGAAGAGCTCCGTGCGGCCCGCCCAGGGTTTCAGCGCGCCGGAAGCGGCGGCCGTCTCCAGAATGCGGACGGATGTGGTTCCCACCGTGACGACCCGTCCGCCGAGCGACCGGCAATGCTCGATCCGCTCGACGGCCGCCGCCGCGATCTCTCCGCGTTCGCTGTGCATGTGGTGCTCGGCGAGAGTGGCGGCGGTGATCGGCCGAAACGTGTCGAGGCCGACGTGCAGCGTCACGCGGACCGGCGTAACTCCCGTGTCGATCAGCCGGCCCAGCAGCTCGTCGGTGAAGTGCAGGCCGGCGGTGGGCGCGGCGGCCGAACCGGGATGCCGGGCATAGACCGTCTGATACCGCCGCCGGTCGTCTTCGACCATCTCGCCGCCGCGAATGTAATGCGGCAGCGGCACGCGGCCCACGCGGTCGAGCAACGCAAACGTCTCGTCGTTCGATTCGATCCGGGCGAGCCAGACGCCGCCAGGCTGCTTTTCGATCAATCGGAGTTGAAGGTCGTCGACGCCGCGGCGGTTGATGAGCGTCACGGTTTCGCCGGGCATCAGCTTGCCGCGCGTCTTGCACAACAGCCGCCACTGGCCCGGCTCATCGACGGAAAGAAAAAGGCCCTCCCAGTGGCCGCCGGTGAGCGTCCGCTTGCCCAGCAAACGGGCCGGCACTACGCGGCTGTCGTTGATCACCAGGCAGTCGTTCGCTCGCAACAACTCCGGCAGGTCGCGCACGTGGCGGTGCTGGATCGAGCCGTCGGCACGGTCGATGACCATCAGCCGCGCGTCGCTGCGGCGGCCCAACGGTTGCTGGGCGATCAGCGGGCGAGGAAGATCGTAATCGTAGTGAGACAGCTCCGAGCTCATGAGCCCGCTCGAAAACGCAGCCCTGTGAATTCGCGCACGCGGTTGGCGATGGCAGGCTCGACGGGCAAGCGCTCCATGCTGCTCGCCCCATAGAAACCGACGACGCCTTCCGTTCGGTCGAGCACGTATTGGGCATCGGCCGGTTCGGCGATCGGCCCCCCGTGGCACAGCACCAGGATGTCGCGACGGACGCGCACCGCCGCGTCGCGCATGTCTTGCACACGGCCCACGGCGTCGTCGAGCGTCACGGCGGTCGAGGCCCCGATGCTTCCCTTGGTGGTCAGGCCCATGTGAGGAATGAGAATATCGGCCCCGGCTTCGGCCATCGCGCGGGCCTCGTCGGCATGGAAGCAATACGGGGTGGTGAGCAGGTTCATCTCGCGGGCCAGGCGGACCATATCAACTTCCAGGCCGAAGCCCATGCCGGTTTCTTCCAGGCCGGTGCGGAAGGTGCCGTCGTAAAGGCCGACGGTGGGAAAGTTTTGCACGCCCGAAAAACCCGCCGCGGCCACGTCGCGCAAGAAGAGCTGCATCAGGCGAAAGGGATCGGTGCCGCAGACTCCGGCCAGCACGGGCGTGTGCTTGACGACCGGCAGCACCTCGCGGGCCATGTCCATGACGATGGCGTTGGCGTCACCGTAGGGCATCATGCCGGCCAGCGAGCCGCGGCCGGCCATGCGAAAGCGTCCGGAGTTGTAAATCACCAGCAGGTCGATGCCGCCGGCCTCCGACATTTTGGCACTGATGCCGGTGCCCGCTCCGCCGCCGACGATCGGTTTGCCGGCGGCGACCTTGGCCCGCAGCCGCGTGAGGATTTGGTCGCGAGGGAATTGAGACATTGTCATGCCTTGAAGAACCAGAAAAGGTCGAGCGCGCCGCAGGCGTGGCCCGCCGCGCCGGCGAGCATCGCGGCGTAGGCCTGCGTTCGCACCTTATGGGCGTCCACACGGGGCTTTCCCGCACCGGTGGGATGGTTCTCATAGGCGTTCGTCTCGTTGAACACTTTCTCCGGATGATTGTTGACGTGCCACGACTTGGCGGTGACCAGGCCCAGCACCAGACCGAGCTCGTTCGCGCGGTTGATCACATCATCGACGTTCTTGAAGAACGCTTCATTGGGCCTCGTGGGATCACGGTCGATAAACGGCGGTTGCCCGACGAGCGAGCGGTTCCCATCCGGATGTCGCTTGTCGAGGCCCCGGATGAGATAGGCTTGGATTACGGTAAACCCTTTGCCGGCCCGGTCCTTCAGGTACTCGTCTACTTCTTCGTGATTTGGCCTCTGAAACAGCAGCCAGCAGGTGCCCGCGAGGTAGAAGAAGGGCTTGCCGTCCTGGTCGACAAAATAGCGCCCGTTCGAGCTGACCTTGAGCCTCGCACTCTTGGTCGAAGGCGCGACTGCACCTCCGCCGTTATTCGCCGCAGAAACGGGCATGCCGGCCAGCAAAACCGCGGCGCAAAGCACCTGCGGATTACCGTTTTGGAGTCGTGCGAAGCGGAGCATGGAAAGCCTCTCTTCAACTTGCGAGTGCGTCAGGCCAGCCGCCAGCATCCTAACCGTAACCGTAACCGGGATCAATCTTCGGGCAGTTCTTCGTGCTTCGGCTCCGGCAGCCAGAAGCAGGCCAGGCTGCCGACGGCATACACCAACAGCGCGACCGCGGCGGCGGCGTTCGCCAACTTGATCGAATATGTCGAACCGGGCATCCATGCAGTCAGCTTCGTCGTGAGCACTGCGGCGGACGTGCCGATGACCCGCCCGCCGATGTTGGCCGCGAAGCTTTCACCGGTGCCGCGCAGGTGAAGCGGGTAGACCCGCGGCAAATAGTTGCCCCAGAAACTGAACTGGGCAATCGTAAAGAAACTGGCGAAAAAAATGCCGACCAGCAAAAGGTTGAGGTTGTCTTTGGCCGGGTAGAAGAACACCAACGGCACGACAACCAAGCCCGGCACCTGGAACACGCGCAGCAGACCTTGACGGCTGACGATCCGCACCGCCAACACGGCCAATGCACAACGGCCCACCAGGCCGCCAATCTCCTGCGAGAACAGCACGTTCTTGACCACGCCCTCTTTTTCCACCGGCTTGGAAAGAGTAGCCACGCCCGGCATGTTGGGCACGATTTGCGGCAACTGCTGAATCGCCCCAAAGGCCGCCCCGAAGCTGCAAGCGAACATCAGGGTGGTCACCAGCGTCGTGCGCCGGTAGGCCGGCTGAAAGAGTTCCCTGATGCTCGGCCGCTTCAAGGTGCCGGCCAATTTCTTCCGCTGCCATTCGGGCGACTCGGGCAAGAACGGCCGGATGATGATTAAGGGAATCGCCGGGATCACGCCCGAAATCACCTCGTATCGCCAGGCATCGTGGGCGCCGAGGATTTGCGGAAGGTATTGGGCGAAGCTGGGGTTGTGGGCCAACCAGTGAGCGCCGGGAACCAGCAGCCCCCCGATCGACGAAAAGGCCTGCGTGTAGCCGAGCACCGCCTCGCGGCGCTTCGGGTCCGGAAACAGCTCCGCCAACCAGGCGACCGCGGCCACAAATTCGACGCACACACCCACAAAGGTCGCGCAGCGGAAGAACAGGAACATGCCCGGCGACGTGCAGAATCCGGCGGCCAACGTTGAAAACGCGTAGAGCAAGATGCTCCAGGTCAGGATTCGCCGTCGTCCCAGCAGGTCGGTCAAGTATCCGCCCAGCAACCCGAAAACCCCGCCGAACAAAGCAGGGATGAAGAAGAGCTGCCAGGTCCATGACTTGTAGGCATCGGTACCAAACTCGATGCCGAACGTGTCCAGCATCGGCTTCAGCACCGGCGGCAGCATGAGCAGCACGTAAATGTCGAACGCGAAGCCGATGGCCGCCATCGTGCAGATCAGCCATTGGACGGCGGTCAGCTTTTGCGGCGCGGCGGACGAAGTGCTCATCAATCAGTCCTGGCGGGAAAACGAAGGCGGGGCGGGCAACCGCGACGGGCCGACGGTTGTTCCAACGAGCATAGCAAGCCGCCGACCGACATGCCAGCCGCCCAGCCGCGTCTTCGGCCGTCTTTCGGTTCCCACTGCCAACGGTGCCGCTCTGACGTTAGACTTTATTGTATTGCCCGTTCGTCCCGCAGGTCCGCCCATGCCTCGCCGAAACCTTTACCTGTTGTGTGCCGTCGCGGTGGTCTCGTTGGCCTGCTATGTGAAGGCCGACAGTGCCTATCGCAGCCGCTACGGCCAGATGTCGGAGACGTTCATCGAGGCGCTGAAGCAGATCGACCAGAACTACATCGAGCCGGTTCAAGAGCGGCAGTTGTTCGAGGCGGCGTTGACCGGCATGGTGGCCCGGCTGGGCGATCCCTACTCCGCCTACGAACCGCCCCAGGAGGCGCTCGAATTCCGCCAACAGCTCGATCAGAAGTTCGGCGGCATCGGCGTCGAGATTACGCTCGACCCCGAAACGAAGCGGCTCACCGTCGCCAGCCCCATGATCGGCACGCCCGCTTACGAGGCGGGCATCCTGGCTGGTGACCAGATCGTGGCCATTGACGGGCAAAGCACCGAAGGCCTCGACTATGAAGAGGCCCGCCGCCGCATGCGTGGCGAACCGGGCGAGCCGGTGACGCTTTCCGTCTTGCACCCAGGTCAATCCGCGGCGCGGGAAGTGAAGCTCGTGCGTGCCGTCATTGAAATCCCCAGCGTGCTGGGCGACGCCCGCGACGAGCGGGGCCAATGGAACTTCACGCTGGCCGAGCATCCCGCCATCGGCTACCTGCGGATCATCAGCTTCGGCGAACAGACCGTCGACGAGTTGCAGGCCGCGATTGTCGAGCTGGAGAAAAAGCAGGTGCAAGCGGTGGTGATCGACCTGCGGCACAACTTCGGCGGAATTCTTCGGGCGGCGGTCGCCACCTGCGACCTCTTTGTGCCGAAGGGGGTGATCGTCACCACGCGCGGCCGCGACAAGAAGCAGGTGCTCGAACCTTTTTACGCCTCCGGCAAGGCCCGCTGTACGAAGTGGCCGATTGCCGTGCTCGTCGACCATCTCACCGCCAGTGCCGCCGAGATTGTGGCCGCTTGCCTGCAAGACCACCATCGGGCCGTCGTCGTCGGCGAGCGGACCTGGGGCAAGGGAACCGTGCAAAACGTGCTGCCGTTGGAGGGCGGCAAAAGTGCCCTCAAACTCACCGTGGCCACCTACTGGCGCCCCAACGAGTTGAACATCCACCGCTCGCTTACGGCGAAAGAAGAAGACGAATGGGGAGTGAAGCCCGATTCCGGTTTCGAGGTTAAACTCAGCCCAGACGATCAGGTCCGCTCGGCCGAAGCTCGTCGTCAGCGCGACATGAACGGCGGCAAGGCGGAGGGAAACGAGTTGCCGCCGCTCTACGATCCGCCGCTCGACAAGGCGGTCGAGCATCTTCGGCGAAAGCTGGATGCCCAGCCGTCCTCCATGGATGCAGCCTGATGTACGCTTTTGCAATTGTTGTCGCATCGCCCGGCTGGCCCCGCCGGCATTTTCGACTGGCGGCTGAGCTGTTAACTGGTTACGCTGGAAGTAGCTACATACAGATACCGTGGACGGCGAGGCAGGCCGGCAACGATTGGCCTCGGAATTGCTGGGGTAGGCTTGCCAACGAAGTCCGATGGTAGTTGAGAAAGGAAGCGATCCATGTCCTCTCGAGTTTCACGCTGTGTGGTGGTCGAAGTTCCTGAACTGAGTCCGGGCGTGCCCGACCTGATGGCCGGGCCGAAAGACGTTCTTCCCTGGGCCGATCCTTACGTTGCGGCCCTGCTGACGAATCGCCGCTTGCAAGCCGCCCTGGACGATTCGTTGCGGTTTATCGAGCGCGAGCAAAAGGCAGACTGGCGCGTGTCCAGCGGCGAGTGGGGCGAGGGATAGTTCTCGGTGGCTTATGCCGCGCGGCCCAGCATCTGGCGAGTGCGTTCGCGGTTCAGATCGGTCAGTACCGACTGCACCACGCGATCGCTGGCCTGCGACACCGCGATGCCCAAAGACGCGACCGACAAACCGGGGTAGCGGCCCGCCAGGGCCCGTGCTTCCGACCGGATCACCGGCGCGGCCTTGGCTCGAACATAGCCCCGCGCTTCGGCCCGGCTGAAGGCGAACACCTGCGGACCTACCGAATCGCGAACCAAGGCGTAGCTGCGTTGCGCGAGCTGGCGCGACAGTTCGGCAATCGAGGGTGCGTGGCAAAGCGCGTCGAGCCAGTTCTTCAGTCCCATGGTGTTTCTCGTCCTTTCCAGCAAGCCGGGGGTTGTGTTACCGTTTAGCAAGATATAAAGAGAATCTCTGTAGGGAACGGACTCCGTGCCGTTCCGGGAACCCGCCAAATACCGTCGAATCGCACTTCCCGGAACGGCACGGAGTCCGTTCCCTACAGAGCACGGCGGCTTTTTCTTGACAGCGCTCCAAACGGTATCACTACCCAAGCGAACCGTCGCTTGAATATCAATCGAGCGTCAGCCGCCGGGTTCTTGACTTGCAATCGAACTCACTTCCAGCGGCAGCCGGCGACCGTGACGAACGCAAATCGTTATCGGGCAAGCGGTAGCGGAGGGCCGAGAGCGGAATTGCGTCGCCCTACCGTCGATGGCACGTGCCGGTCAGGCAAGCCTTGACGCCGCGGCCCCCGCTACCACGGCTGGATTGCCGCGCTCACCAGAATCTCATCCGACTGCCATTCTCTTTTGCAGGGGATCTCCCCTAGAATAGTGCAAGCCCGCCAAGAGCCACCCGGAACAGGCTCGTCCGAACACTTGCTTTACTGATACTTCAGGCAGGCTTTGCACGCGTCGCAGAGTTCCTGAGGACTCTGACCTCCACGCTGCTCGAAAAACCCCCTGGAAACTATGTCGAATACTGTTTGCCTGCAACGCCGCACCGATATCCGCAACATCGCCATCATCGCCCACGTCGATCATGGCAAAACCACGCTCGTCGACTGCCTGCTGCGGCAAAGCGGTGAGTTTCGTGCCAGCCAGCTCGTGGGCGAGCAGATTCTCGATTCCAACGAGCTGGAACGCGAACGGGGCATCACCATCCTGGCCAAGAACATCGCCATCCCCTACCGCGGCGTGAAGATCAACCTGATCGACACGCCCGGCCACGCCGATTTCGGCGGCGAGGTGGAACGCGTGCTGCGGATGGCCGACGGCGCCTTGGTGCTGGTCGATGCCGCCGAAGGCCCCATGCCCCAGACCCGCTTCGTGCTCTCCAAGGCCCTGGAATTCGGCCTCAAGCCGGTGGTGGTGATTAACAAGATCGACCGCTCCGATGCCCGGCCCGACGAAGTGCTCAACGAAACATTCGAGTTGTTCGTCGAGCTGGGGGCCGACGACGCCCTGGCCGATTTCCCTTATATCTTTTCCAGCTCGCGGGAAGGCTTCGCCACGCACGACTTCAACGAGCGGGGCGACTCGATGCAGCCGCTGCTCGATCTGGTTTTGGAATCGGTGCCCGGCCCGGAAATTGACGCCGAGGCTCCGTTGCAGCTTCTGGTGACCACGCTCGACTGGTCGGAGTACGTGGGCCGCATCGCCATTGGCCGCATCCAATCGGGGCGCATTGCCCGCGGACAGCGGGTGGCCTTGCTGCAGGCCGGCGACGTGGAGTTGCCGGCGAAGGTCAGCCAGCTCTACGTGTTTGCCAAACTGGGCCGCGTGGAGGTCGAAGAAGCGACCGCCGGCGACGTGGTGGCGGTGGTCGGGCTGGAAGAGGTCGAAATCGGCGACACGATCAGCGATTATGAGCTCCGCCGCCCGTTGCCCCGCCTGGAGATCGACCAGCCCACGCTGGAGATGATTTTCAGCATCAACACCTCGCCCTTCGCCGGCCGCGCGGGCAAATACGTCACGACTCGCAATCTGCGCGACCGGCTGAACAAGGAGCTGGAGCGGAACGTCGCCCTGCGCGTCGAACCGGAGCCGGGTTCCGACGCCTTCGTGGTGGCCGGCCGCGGCTTGCTGCACCTTTCGGTGCTGATTGAGACCATGCGCCGCGAGGGTTTTGAGCTGTCGGTGGGGAAGCCGCGAGTGATCACGCGCGAGCGCGACGGCATCATCGAAGAACCGTTTGAGACGCTGGTCGTGGAAGTGCCGCCCGACCGGCTGGGAGCGGTAATGGAGCTGGTCGGCACGCGCCGCGGACAGATGCGCGGCATGCACAGCCGCGGCGATTACTCGCACGTGTCGTTTTCGATTCCGGCACGCGGGCTGATCGGTCTGCGCACGCGGCTGTTGAACGCCACGCAGGGGACGGCGACCATGCACCACCGCTTCGAGGGCTATCGGCCCTTGGAGGGTGACATCGCCGGCCGGCCCAATGGCGTACTGGTGTCGATCGTCACCGGCAAGGCGGTGGCCTTTGGCCTGGATGGATTGCAAGAACGGGCGGAGCTGTTTGTCGCTCCGGGCGATGAAGTTTATGAAGGGATGATCGTCGGCGAGAACAGCCGCACGGGCGACATGACGGTGAACCCGACGAAGGAGAAGAAGCTGACGAACATGCGTGCCTCCGGCAGCGACCGCAACATCATCCTCAAGCCGCCGCGCCAGATGACGTTGGAGATGGCGCTGGAGTATATTGAAGAGGACGAGTTGGTCGAGATCACGCCTTCGCACATACGCTTGCGCAAGGCGATGCTGAGCGAGCATGACCGCCGCCGCGCCGCCCGCCGCGGGGCCTAAGGCGGCGCTCGACTGGCGCCGCTTCCACCGGCTCTGTGAGAGGGCCCGGGGGAGGGGCGTGGCGCCGCTTTCCGTTCGACCCTGCCAGGTCGCCTTGGCACACGCGGCCTGCGACACGCGTGTCGCATCGGCCGCCATCTGGCGCCGCGTCCGGGTCAAGGACTGCATTCTGCTTGACTTGTATCAGATTATTTTGGCGACCTTCGGCTTCGAGGGCGGTTGGTGGCATATTCGCTGGCAGCGCAGAACGAGCCGTCCGTATCGACGCTGATGCCGCTGAAATCGCCGGTCGGGCTGTTGGGGGCGTCGACGTCGCCGACGTCCGCGGCGCCGGCCGATTTCACTGCGAGAGTGAAAAAAGGGGTCATTCTACCGCCGCGGCGGATTCCGAGAGCGACGGGGCTTCCGCGGCAATCAGGGCATCGAACCGCTCGCGGTTGCGGCGCAGGTAACGCCGGCACTCGGCTTGCAACTCGGCCCCGTCCGAATAGCCCAAAGCGCCGGCCAGTTTGGTCAACTCAATGGGGTCGTCGGGCAAAACACGCGTCGGCGCTTGCATCAGCCGCAGACGCGACTCGACCGTCCGCAAAAAATGATAGCTGGTGGTGAAGTATTCATAGTCTTCGCTGTTGAGATAACCGTGCTGGTGCAGCAGCGAAAGAGCGGCCAGCGTGCTTGGGTTGCGAACGGCGGCATTCTCGCAGCCGATTTTCAGTTGCAGCATCTGCACGATGAATTCGATGTCGACAATGCCGCCCGGCCCGCGCTTGATGTTGTTCGCCGGCGCGTTTTCCTCCATCCGCCGACGCATGTCGCGAATCGCCGCGGCATGCGTACTCTGCCAGGGATGATCGTAGGCGGCGCGGGCCACGATCTCACTGAGCGTTTCGACCACGTCGGGCGGGGCGATCGCCACACGGGCCTTGGTCAGCGCCTGCCGCTCCCAGAGCTGGCCGGCGCCTTCGGCGAAGTAGCGGGCGAATTCATCGAACGTGGTCGCCAGCGCGCCGCTCTTGCCCGTCGGACGCAGCCGCAAGTCGACCTCATACAGTTTTCCGTAAGGGCCGAGCCGCGTGCAGATTTTCACGATCCGCTGGCCCAGCTCGCTGTAAAAGTGCTGGTTGGTCGTGGTGGTCGCGTTGCGCCGGGCGCGCGGCCCGTGAAAGGTCGGCCCGTCGGCCTCGTAAAGAAACACCAGGTCCAGGTCGCTGTGATAGTTCAACTCATGCCCGCCCAGCTTGCCCAAGGCGACAATCGCCAGCCTCGAGCGCTCGCCGGTGCGCGGGCCGCCGGCCACGGTCGGTTCGCCCCACTTGGCAACCAGCTTCTCGTATTCGGCTTTGGCGACCGCCTCGACGCAGGTTTCGGCAATGTCCGAAAGCGCCGCGGTGCTGGCGTGTACGTCCACCTTGCCCAGGATATCGCGCACGCCGACGCCCAACTGCATCGTGTTCTTGAAGCTGTGCAGGATCGGCTCGAGGTCTTCGGCGCCGCGCGACAGCTCGTCGAGCGTCTCGCGCAGCGACTCGCGCGTGGGCGGCTTGTTCAGCACCAGGCTGTCCATCAGCTCGTCGATCATGCCCGGATTGCTGATCAAGATGCTCGACAAATACGGGCTCGACGAGCAGAGGTCGACGTACAGTTTCATCGAGGGCGGGTTGAAGCTGAACAGCTCCCACAACACGCCCTTGCCGCCCAACGAGTCGCTGACTTTCTCCAGGTTGACGAGCGTCGAGTCGGGGTCGGGCGTGGCGGCGATGGCTTTCAGCAGTCCCGGCGCGATCGACGCCAAGAAGTGGCGGCAGCGCCGCGTGAGCAGAAAGCGCAGCTTCTCGGTCGCCAGCGAGACCAGGTTCTGATAGGCCAGCGGCACGTCGCGAAACGGATAACGGCCCAAGACGGCGGCGATCTTTTCCGGCGGCGGATCGGGGTCGAGCACCAGATCGACCTCGGGCTCGGTCTGGGCGTCGTCGCCAAAGGCGTCGTGCAACAAATGGTCGAGAATCTTGCGGTTGACGGCGGTCTTCGACTGATAGTCGGCGTCAAACGCGGCCAAGGCCGTTTTCTGCGGCGCATCGCGATAGCCCATGCGAATCGCCAGCTTGCGCAGCTCGCCGGGCTGTTCCGGCAAGAGGTGCGTTTGCAAGTCGAACATGATTTGCAGCCGGTGCTCGATCTTCCGCAGGAAACGGTAGTTCTCGTCCAGCAACGACCGCTCTTGGTGCGTCAGGCAGCCGACGTTCTCCAGCTCGGCGATCGCCTCGAGCGTGTTGCCCGTGCGCAGTTCGGGCAAATCGCCGCCGTTGAGCAACTGCAGGAACTGAATGGCGAATTCGATGTCGCGAATGCCGCCGCGGCCGGTTTTGACGTTGCGCGACTCGTCGCCCTCGTGGATCACGCGGTGCTCGATGCGCCGCTTGAGGGCCTTGATGCCCGTAATGTCGGCCAGCGACAAATAGCGCCGATAAATCCACGGCTCGAGCGACTGCAAGAATTCGCGTCCCAGATCGCGGTCGCCCGCCACGGGACGCGCCTTGACGTAGGCCTGGCGCTCCCAGGTGCGGCCCATCACGTCGTAATAGGCCAGTGCGGCTTCGAGGCTGTGGGCCACCGGGCCGCGCTCGCCTTCCGGCCGCAAGCGAACGTCGACGCGATAGGCATAGCTCAGATCGGTCGGTTCGGTGAGCAGCTTGACCACGTCGCGGACCAGGCGGTCGAAAAACTCGACGTTCGTGGTCGGACGCGGACCGTCGGTCTTGCCGTCGCACTCGTAGAGAAACACCAGGTCGATGTCGCTGGAATAGTTCAGCTCGACACCGCCCAGCTTGCCCATGGCCAAGGCCACGAAGCGTGCCGGTTGGCCGTCGGGCCGACGCGGCCGGCCACGCTTTTCCGTCAACTGCCGTCGGGCGAACCGCACGGCGGCCTCGACGATGGCGTCGGCCAAAAACGAAATCTGCGAGGCCACCGTTTCCAACGCCTGGCCGCGGATCAAGTCGCCGTAGGCGATGCGCAGGGTTTCGCGTCGTTTGTAGCGCCGCAGTGCGGCGCTGACGGCGGCGGGGTCGGCCAACGCATCGATCTCGGCGGCCAACTCGGCGACGAGCACGTCGCGGTGTACCGGCTGCCCTTCCGTCACACGCAACAGGTCGTAGCCGCCCGGATCCTGAATCAACAGATCGCTGAAGTATTGGCTGGTCGAAAAGATTTGCAGCAGGATGGGCAGGGCGTCACGGTCGCGCTCGAACAGCGAGCCGAGGGCCAAGGGACTGCGCGCGGCGGCCACGAACCGGTCGAGGTTGTTCAGCGCCATGTCGGGGTCGCTGGTCTGCGGAAGCTGGTCGGCCAGGCAATCGCAAACGGCAGCCAGCAGATCGAGCGTCAGGCCGGCCGTGGCCATGCTCAGAAGATTGGCATGAGCGTGGCCGGGGTCATTCAGCCCCCACGAACGCAGCCGGGCCTCCGCCTCGGCCGGGCTGTCAAGATAGCGACGAAGTTGATCGAGTTGCATGGCACAGACATTTTACCATGCCTTCAGTATTCGAGGCTACGCCTATGTTCAGGACTTCAGGACATCAGGACCCGAACAACCCTCTGCTTTCACCGATCAAAACTCCCGCGTTCGCCATGTCGTCCAGTGCGCGGCCGACGTCGCCCGTTGCGGCGTCGACGCCGCGGCAGCCATCGGCGACGAGTACCACGCCCAAGCCGAGCCGCCGAGCATCGAGCGCCGTCGCCTTGACGCAGTAGTCGGTCGCCAGACCCACCAGATAAATGCTATAGGCGCCGCGCTGGCGCAGGTAATCAGCCAAACTGGTGGCGCGGCCGCGGAAGTCGAAGAAACCGCTGTAGCTATCGACCGACGGATCGGTGCCCTTTTGAACGACGTGCGCGATGCGGCGGGTGTCGAGAGCGCCGGCCAGCGCGGCCCCATGCGTGTTCTGCACGCAATGCACCGGCCAAAGTCTCTGTTCGGTTCCATCCATTTCGATCGCGTCGCCCACGCGCTTGCCCGGATGGCTGGCCGCGAAGCTGACATGATTCGGCGGGTGCCAGTCTTGTGTGGCAATCACCAGATCGAAGTGCGCCTGCAGTCGGTTCGCGACCGGCAAGATCGCGTCGCCATCGGGCACCGGCAGCGCACCGCCGGGCAAGAAATCGTTTTGTAGGTCCACCAGCAGCAGGGCCGTACCCGACAGAGGTGATTGCATCGCAAATACCGGCTCAGCCGGAACCTCGCAGCGAATTTGGCAATGCGGGCGAAAAGGCAATACAATTTACTTATGCTTCACGCGGCCGAGAATGTGACATCGGCGGTGGCTGGGGAGCCTGGCAAGGTGGAGGTGGCACTCCGTTGATCTCGAGGGCCAGGCGATGCCCCGGTACGTCCAACCGGGGCATCGCTTGGCCGCCACGCCGTTGATGGGCGCCAGCCGCTATCGGGCCAAGCTCTGCCCCAGCCACCGCTTTTGCTCGCGGCAAAACGTCTCATTCTCGGCCGCGTGAAGTCTACGTCCGCAATGAATCCCAGGTTCCAAGGGAGCCTGTGAATTTCCACGTTGGCTGGCCGAAAGGCGCACGCATTGATCTTTAGAGCCGGATATTGAACGTCTGCATCAGCAGCCGCCACAGCCTCCGGCCGAGCGGTTGCGGCGCGGTGTGAATGCGGGCACGCCCCTTGTAGCCGATCCGCAGCAGGCCCTCTGGATCGTCCAACGGCACGCGCGCCTGATACGACGTGTTCTGCGGCCGCTCGACCCCCGACTCGTCCGTCTTGGTCGCCAACTCGCCGCCCGCCTTGTTCGACAAATGCCGCGGGCTGACGCGCAGCGGCTCGCTCGCGATCTCGCTGATCTTGCCGTGCAACGTGTCGAACGGCAACTCGTCGAGCTTGATGTCGACCCGTTGCTCCTTCTTGATGTATTCGATGTCGTTCTGCTCGATGACTAATTGCGCCTCCATCTTCGCCGGATCGCCGACCTGACAGAAGAACGTCCCCTCCTGCAAAAAGGCGCCGCGGTTGCGCTCCGCCAGCGGCGTGCCCGTCCACGAGGCAAGCTGCGTGTCGGCGGTCGGTTTGTCCATTTCGGGCGGGGGCAAGACCATGCCGGCCACGGGCGTCACCAATGCCAATCGCGTCAGATCGGTGCGCTTCTCGGCCAACTGTTGTTTGACGGACCGCAGCGTGGCTTCGAGCGGTTCCATTTTCAGTCCGGCCGTTTCGTGCCGGTCGCGGATCAGCTCGCTTTGCAGGTTCGCCAGTCGGATCTCCGTCAGATCGCGCTCGCCTTCGAGCCGCGCCACTTCCAAATCGGCGTCGACATTCTGGAGCTGGGCCAGCAGCGTGTCTCCTTCCACCCGATCTCCCGGCTTGACCCGGACGTCGACCAACTCTCCGGGCACCGTGACATAGACCTTGTAGGCGTCGCGAGGCTCGATCTCGAAGGTACAATAGACGCGGTGCGGCAACGGCACAAAAAAGACGGCCAACAGTGCGGCCGCAATCACTCCCAGCGTGGCGTACATCCGCGGCTTCTTCACTTTTTCGATCCTCCCAGGAACCCAAAAGAATTTGCCCAGCTTCCAAAACGGTTGCACCACCAGGCCGTACAGCGACATCGAGCCGATGATTTGTCCGATGATTTCCAGGCGGTACGGCTTCCAGACTTCGTACAAGAAGAACAAGATCGAGAACACGATCACCCAGCGATAGATGGCCGAGGCCACGCTGTAGAGCGCGAACAGAAACTGGTTCCGCTCCGGTAGGAAAGGGTCGTCCTGCGGTTCCAGGCCCAGGCACCACTCGCCCATTTTGCGGTTGAGAATGTCGGTCGCCTTTTGTCGCAGGTTCGGTATCTCGAGCACGTCGGCGAGAATGTAGTAACCGTCGTAGCGCAAGAGCGGGTTCGAATTGAACATCAGCGTGCTGACCGAGCACACGAACATAGTGCTCAGGCAGAGGTGGTTGAGCAGTCCGGGCTCGGTATACCACCAGATGAATGTGCAGATCGAAGCGATGACGATCTCGATGTACATTCCGGCCGCGCCGATGGCAGCGCGGTGCCACTTGTTCGGCAACATCCAAGAATCGGAGACGTTGCAATACAGACACGGCGTGAGCACCAGGAGCATGACGCCCATCTCGTGACATTCGCCGCCAAAGTGCTTGCACGTCAGGCCGTGGCCAAACTCGTGAATGACCTTCGTCACGCCCAGCGCGATCGAAAGATAGACCGCGTTCTTCAAATTGAAAAACTGGTGGAATTCGGGCAGCTTCGATTGGAAGACGTCGAACTGCACCAGCACCAGCGACAACGCCGACAGGGCCAAAAGCATGCAGGCGACGACGGCCGGCCTGGAATAGATCCACTTCATCCGTGGATACAGCCAGTTGAGAATGCGTTCAGGGTCGATGCCTTTGAAACGGACCGAGAGGATATTGCTCATCCGGCCGATCCACTCTTTGCGCCAACGATCGCTGCGCCGCAACAATAATTGGTGCCCCTGTCCGGGCACGTTGGCGACGATCAGACCGCTGCGGTGGAGCATGCCGACGAACTGCTGCAGCTCCTCGATGCCGATTTTTTGGGGCGGGAAGAGGGCCTCGAACCGCTCCTTGATCTCGTCCAGACTGGTGTATCCGTCGAGCATCTTGAGGATGGCGTATTCCTCTTCCTGGAAGCGGAAGTAGTTCAGCCCGACCGGCTCCTTGACGACCCAGTAAAGCCGGCCCTGATAGCGATGCTGCCGCGCGGTCAAATCGGGCCGCATGCGCATGGCAAGCTTGCGCGCGGAACTCGAGACCAAGCTGTCGTGGAGGGTCAGCATCGGGAGAAAACGTCTATGTTGCTTTTTTGGACCGCATTAGGGATCAGGGGCCGTTGGGTGGGAGCGAGCGAGCTTGCCAGCGCCGGCCCATCATCGGCGCGATTTTGGATTTTGGATTGGTTGGAATCCAAAATCCAAAATGGTTGTGGGCCGGCGCTCGCAAGCTCGCTGGTCCCACCCTACGTCGTTTACCGTCGTGACGCTTTGGGCTTCTCGGCGGCCACGCCCGCGTCGACCTTCATCACCGGCGTCATACCGGGCAACAACAGCCAGGCCCCGCGCTCCTCGCGGTTTTCGACTTCCGCGATCACGCGGTACTTGTCGCCCGCCTTCAATTCGGGGGCCACGAACACAATCTGCCCCTTGAACTCGACCGAGCGGTTTCCGGTCAAGGTGGCGACGACCGTCACCGGCCGGTCCACAACTTGGGTTTGCGCAACGTCGGCCAGCCGCAAACTTCCCTCGACGCGCACGGTTTTCATATGCACGACGCGGACGATGGGATCGCCCGGATTGACCCATTCGCCGACGTGCCGATAAACCTCGATCACCACGGCGTCGATGGGCGAGAGCACGCGACGACGGTGAATGTCGTCGTCGGCGGCCTCGACCGACGCCTCTTTGACCTTGGCCGTAAGCTTGGCCACGTCCAATTCGAGTTGCGCTTTGTCGACTTCCAGCATGCCCTTTTGCCATTGCAACAGCAGCTTCATCATCTCGGCCTTGGGAGTCGAGCCGGGGGCCTGCTTGTTGGCGTCGCGGTGAGCTTCGAAATCAAAGTGAGCGACCTCTTGGGCCTTGTCGGCATAGCGCACGGAAATGTCGTTGGTTGCCTCCGCCAAGGCCACCTCGTGCTCGGCCTGGGCCACCTTCTTGGCGACTTGGGCCTTACTGTCGTTGATCTGCGCCAACTTGTCGCCGGCCTTCACCTCCGCGCCTTCGCGGACCTTCACCTCGGTGAGCACGCCCGGCTCCTGAGCGGCGACGTCGATCTCCCCGCCGTCGATAAAGGTGACCATCGCGTTGTCGACTTCGAATTGGCCGGCGGCGCGGCGGCCCGGCGATTCGCCATTGTCGGGCCCCGTCAGGGCAAGCGCGGCGGACAAGAACCAAATGCTGGCGGACATGCGTTTTTCCTCACATATTCATCGGGAACAAGACGCGCGACTCCAGGAAGCCGAACGCGTCGTGGAATAACCAATAGCCGACCGATGTGCGGCCGCAGTACACGCGGGCCTTCACGTTCGCGCCCGGACGAAGCAAGGCAGCGTGTTGCTCTTTGTCGATTTTCACCTTGATCATCACGACGCTGCCGTCTTCGCCGTGGACCTCGGCGCTTTCGTGAACCTCGGCGATTTTGCCTTCGTAGTTCGTGCCCGGCTCCGTCGCCAGGTGGTAGGTGACGGGCAGGTCCGGCCCGCGGTCCTTCTGGGCCCACACGATGTGCCCCATGCGGTCTTCGGGCGTGTCGAGCTCGAGCTGCCAGTCTCCGCTGTCGTCGGCCACGGTCAACAGCGCGTCGCCCGGCTTCACGGGCCGCGCGAGCAGGTCTTTTTCGAAGTCCCACGTGGTAATCAGGCCGTCAATGGGACTGGTGATCTTCGTTTTTTCTTTTTTCTCTTCGAGCAGAGCCAGTTGCCGCCGGAAGCTCTTGACTTCCACGTCGTGCTCGGAAATCTCCCGCTCGGCGGCGGATTTGGCGTCTTGATCGTCGTTGCGAGAGACGCGGCTGTTTCGAGCGTGCAACGCCGCGAACAACGATTCCTGCGCATGCTCTAGCTTGCCGCGCACGTCTTCGAGGGCCACGTCGAGATCGGTGCTCTTCATTTCGACGAGTACCTGGCCCTTGTGGACGTGCTGCCCGTGCTTCACCAGTATGCGCTCGATCGTGCCGTCGGTGGTGGCAAACACCTCGCGGCGGACCACCGGCTGCAGCTTGCCTTCGCTGGTGAAGCTGAAATCGATCGGGTAGATGAACAGGAACAGCAGCACCAGCAGGACGGCCACGGAAATGGAAATGGTCTTGGGCAGCGTGCGCGCCTCGACCACCCACTTCGCCTTGCCGATCGTGCGCCACACCGGCATCAAGAACAGGCTGTTGTGCTCCAGCGCGTTGGCCAGCGCCAGCGAGCTATGATCGCAGACCACGTTCACGCGCTGCACCATTCCTTCGCGCGGCCGAGCGTCTTCGATTTGTTCGACCACCAGCGCGCCGATCGTCTCCGGTTCTTCGGCCTCTTCGTCGGTGGGGTCGATCACGGCACGCTTCAAGGGCAGAACGGCCACGTGCTTGGAGTGCGATTCATCGACGTAGGCCTGCACGGCGTCTTCGACCTGCGGGGCCAGGTCGCTGGTGTCGCCCGAATACCACAGCGGCTCACCCGCCATCACCACGGCACTAGTCAGCTTGTTCAGCAGCGCGATGACGTTCGAGCGTTTGTCGAAAGTGTCCTGTCCGCTGACCGCTTCGATTTTGCACTTGCGGCCGTGGCGAATGGCCACGCTGACGCGGTCGCACTCGATCAAGCGGCGGCCCTCGTTGGCGATGGTGTAAGAGGTTTCACGCGGGTCGAGACTAGTGTGGGCCACGCGGCTGAAGTTTTCGAGTTGGTTCCAGAGCGTTTGGCGGTCGGTAAAGTGCCGCAACTGGCGGTTCTTCAGATAATCGCTGGCCAGCTCGCACATCTGCAGCAGGAACTTCAAGTATCCGCGCTGCGTGGTGGGAGGGGCGCCGGGACGCTGAAAGACCTCGATCACCCCCTTCGACTCCTGATCGACCTTGATCGGTCCGAGAATCAGCAGGAAATCGGTGGGGTTGCCGGGCTGGTTTCCGTCGCCTTCGCCCGAATGGGGCGTGATCAGAGCGCCTTCGCCGGCGGCCATCGTCTTTTGCAACAGCAAGCCGTGCTTTTGCAGGTTAGGCTGATTGTCGGCCAGACGGGTTTCGCGGAAATTGATCTGGTATTGCAACTCCAGCGCGCCGCCCTCGCCCAGGATCCAGACCGCGCCGCCGGCCGCAGCCAAGGCCGACACGACCCGGTCGAGGAAGGCGCCATAAAACTCACGAGCGTTGACGTCCTGCTTGGCAAGCTGGGCAATCTCGACCACCAGCCCGCGGATCTGGTTCTTGGTTTGTTCGATGAGATGCGGGTCGACTTGTTCGGTGCTCATGCCGGATGGTGCTCTTCAAGCCTGACGTGCGTGGAAATAACAATATCCCAGGGTTATTCAGCCTAGCCGCTTTCTCGACCCCGGTCTAGCGCTTTTGGCTGTGCAATCATAGTTTAAGCCGTGGAAAAAAGCTCCCAAGACGTCACGACTTGCGCCATCGGCCTTTTCGCTATCGCCGGCAAAGCACAGGCTGCACGCTCGCCGGAGTTGCCCCGGCCGCTCGCGGGAAACTAGACTGGCGTGATGCGGGTCTTGCTGGCGGATTACGATTGGGCCTCGGTGTCGCCGCCCGCGGCGGTCGCTTTTTTTCTTTTGCAACTTGTGCGCCAGACGGCGGTTGCGGGTCATGAACTTCGCAGACTTGTGCCCAATGCTACGGATGCGGGCAAGGACTTCGAGGCGGGTCGCCGCGAGTGGCGGCGACGACTCGACCGCGAAGTGCGGGAATTCGACCCACAAATCGTCCACGTGCAGGGCATCGGCATGATTGGACATCTGGTCTTGGAAAGCGGGCTGCCCTACCTCTTATCGACCTGGGGGCACGAGGTGCCCGAATGTCAGCGGGACGGGCGGTTGTACGATCTTGCGCGACAGGTGTTGGAAAACGCGGGTCGGGTGCTGGTTGACGGGCAAGCGACGCGCCGCGCGGTGGAGGCGGCATTTGGAGAGCCAGAGCGGCCGATTGTCTGCCTGGCCGACCGGGGCTGGCCGGCCATTTCAGCCTTGCCCGCCGAGAAGGTGGCGCCCTCGCTGGATTGGCTGTGGGGGATCTATCGGGAGATTGTGGACCGGCGTGCGGGGATTTTCCAGGGGGAATAGCGACCGTGATACTTCACGCGGCGAGGTGACCGATGACTCCACCAACCGCACGGCGAGGGAGCGTCGGGCACGGCCGGCCAGGAGGTCGTTCGGTTAGCCCTCCGGTGTTAGCCGCTTGTATTCGCCGGCCAGGCAGAGGGAAACGTCGTTGCGATACCCGGGCGATTGGGTTCGACGCATCAATCGTCCTGGGAGAGAGGAATCGCGTCGTTTGCCGACGGAGTGCATAAGGCCCGCAGCACGGCCGGGTCAATCTTGTTCGAGATGGCGTGCGTGTGGCCGTCGGCGAAGACGAACTGCGTGACATTGGCAAGCGGGCCGCCGAAGCTGTTCGGCATCTGGCCGATGCCGGCGGCCGGGTCGCGCCAGTTGACCGGGTCGCCCCACGGGCGAGGCTGAAAGGTGGCTTCGCCGCACAGGATCGTTTTGGCCGCGCCGTCGGTAATTCTGTCGCGCGTCCATTTTCGCGAACCGCCCAACAAGTATGCGTTGCCTGCGTAGCCGGAAAGCCCGTAACCGTTCTTGTCTCGTAGCGGGCCGAGTTTGGGATGCATATAAACCGGCGGATGTTGGCTGAACGCCCAATGGTTTTCCGGGGCATCCCACGGTAGCGACCGATCCAACCGATCGTAAAGAGGCTTTTGTTCGACGAATGGCAGGAGATACGTCTGCCAGCCATGCTGTGGCCAGCCGCCTTGATCGAAGGTTGCGCCAGCCGGAAAGGCGCGGTTGACATCATGGTAGGTCAACAGTCCCAGACCGACCTGCTTCAAGTTGTTATTGGACTGGGATCGGTAAGCGGCCTCCATGGAATAGGTAAAAAGCCGCTGTTTCGAGGTCAGCAGCCATCCGGTTTGGTGGACGATTCCAACAATGCCGATCCCCGATGCGAACATCAGCACGACGCTGCCGATGACGCCGACCGTCCAACGCGGCGACCATCGCTTCGGCGGCTGCCCGTCGCATTCTGGGCGCCGGATGTTCGCGTAAAGCCAGCGCATGAACGCGTGCGTCGCTACGACCAGACCGATAAGGCACAGAGCCCCCGTCGCCAGGCCCGACACATTGAACGTCATCTGAGGAACCACGCGCCTGACGAAGCCAATCCAGCCAAAGCACGCGTAGAACGCGAGGAGGGCCGGGAGCGAAACCCTCCGCAGGCTAAGAGAAGAACGGCCACACAGCAGAGCACCGCCCATATTACGACGCGCGGCGCCTCCATCAGTCAGGTCTCGGCGGACCGTAGGTGAGATCGATGTCGCCCAACCGCCCCACAACGCCGCCCGCCGTCAGTGCTAGCTGCCGGTCATGAAAAACGGCCGGCTCCAACGCCACCAACCGCGTGTCGGCTTTGGCAATTGTCCCGCCGAAAAAGAGATACCTCATGCCAGAGGCGTCAGGCACGCGCCAAAGGTCGTCGGCCAAGCCTGATGACTCGATATCGACGGGCAACTGTCCCTCGTGCTGCTTGGCATATTGCCATAATGCGTCACGGAGCATTGCCAGCTTTTCCAGGCGAGCGGCGTAAACGTGGTCGTCCGCCGGTTTCTCTTCCGGTGGACCGGCTGCAAGCTTGTAAGTCAGCCCGTTCTTTTGCCAAGCGCCGGGCGTCATCAATTCGCGAGCGCCGGAAATCATCGTGAGCACCAACAAAAACATCAGCCCCCAAATCAAGGTCAGCCCAACGGATTTGGCGTAGGTCAGCCGCGGCAAGCGCGCAAGCTCGCGCAGGACGCCATTCCAAAGCAATTGGATAAACCAGGCACAAACGAGAAAGCCGACCAGGAAAAACGAAATGGCCTCCAGCCGGAGGCTGGCGATGTCGGTGAAGGTGAGGCCGGGCATTCCGGCCAGGGCGACGGACGGCACTGCTACGATCGCCAGGACCGCCAGCAGCAGCCTTCGGACATCGCGCTGCGGCACATAACGCAGCGGGCGCGCAAGGACGTAGCAGTTGGATCGTATAGAGTGCGTTGACACATTCCGCCGACGGTTTGCCATCGCGACACCTTTGACAGGCAAGGAAAAACGATGCCAGAGTCATTGTAACATTGCCGGGCGGCTTCGTGGAGCGATCGACCTCGTCGACGCGCACCAACGACAGTTTCACGGGACCAGGTGGGGGGTGATCACCAATTCGTTGGCGATCTCCCCCAACCGCACGGCGAGCCCGCGTCGGGCAAGGCCGGCCAGGAGGCCCGCCGGGCGGTCGTTGCGCGGCGCCAACGGGCGACGCGCGACACGCCGCGAGAGGAGATTCTATGAATCGGAATGAGCCCTTGCCCGACGAGCAAATGCGCAGCGAATACGACCCTTCCATACTCAAGGGCGGTGTTCGCGGCAAGTACTTCCATCGCTACCGAAGCAGGACCAACCTTGCCCTGCTGGCGCCCGACGTTCGCGCCGCGTTTCCGACCGATGAGGCCGTCAACGAAGCGCTGCGGTCGCTGATGAAAGCCAAGGTTTGATATGCCCGTCGCTTTCCGGCCCCAGGCATCGCTCGATGTACGCTGATGGGTCTCCCCTGATCAGCCCTTGCCCGGCCGGCGCCTGGTTCGCCCAGTGTCGGCGGACCCGGCGTCGAGCAATTCGCCGACTTTGATGCCCAGCGCGGCGGCCATGGCAATCAGGTGATCCAGGCCGGGGTTGCTGACCACACCCAACTCGTAAGCGGACCATTGCGGCTGGGTTAGCCCGGCGATCGCCGCCGCGTCGGCTTGCGTTAATCCGGCCGCCTGGCGACGGTGGCGGAGCGATGCCGCAAAGTGCGCCTTGATGCTTCCGGCGACCCGGGGAAGTCGATCGGCCACTTGCGCGCGGCGCGCCTGTACCAAGGCCTCGTACTCTTTGAGTTTTTGGCGCAGGCGCTCGTAGTCGGCCAGCAGTTTGTCGAGCTTGCGCACCGCCGGCAACAACCCAGCGGCTCGGCCTTGCGCTTCATGTGCTGGATATGCTGCCGGCTTATGGACCGCTCGGCGCAAATCTGCGGCATGGGCTTGCCTCGCGCGATGTCGCCTGCCTCTATCAAGGCTGCCGACCCGTTTCGGCATTGTCAGGGCTGCGGCGGGGAGCGAAAAAAGGGGCGCTGCGTCGGAGCAACGGACCACTCGCATCAGCCACGTCGCTAACGGTGGGCCGGCGCTCGCAAGCTCGCTGGTCCCACCCTACCGCGTCGGTGACGCGGGCCGGACTTAGCCATCCGGTGCCAGCCGCTTGTATTCGCCGGCCAGCCAGAGGGGAACGTCGTTGCGATACCAGCGCGAAAACCAACTCTCCTGTGGGCCGCCGGGAAGGTTCGTCCAGGCTTCGTCGCTGCCCAGATCGGTCACGAAATGATAGGAGGGGGCGAACGTCGTCTCACGCTTCGCCGAGCGAAGCAAGTGGCCCTGAAACGGCGTGGCGTGGCAGCCGAGCATCGGCAGCTCCTGCGAGTGCATGCCCAACGCGCGGCCCACGAACTGGCTCTCGAAATAGCGGTTCGTGAACTTGAAGGCGTTGGTCTGCGACCAGGGCTGATCGACTTCGCCCGACAGCTTGGCCGCCGCCGTGCGAATCAGCTTTCCCTTCTCGCCGCTCTGCCACCACAATGACTCGTCCTTTTTCAACAGCCGGTCGATGCAGGTGACCACCATCATCGAGAAGCCGGCCCGCGAGCAAAGATAGAGCACCCGCCGCCAGCCGATGCCCTGCCCGAAAACCTCCAACAGCACGTTGCGGAAAAGCCGCTGAAACAGCGTGGCCTCCGTACTTTCCGGGTTGTATCGGCAGTCCCAGCCGGCCAGCCGCTCTTTGATCGCTCCCTCCGGCAGGTGCGGCAAAAAAACTTGCAGCAGATCGCGGGCCTGCGTGCTCACCACGTCGTATTGCACCGATTGCATGTCGCTCAGCGTGGCGCCGCTCAGCTCGCGGAGCCGTTCGTCGATGCGCCGGCGGCGATAATCGGGCAACACCTGCGAGACGAGCCGCGGGCCGCCCGGCTGGTTGATGTCTTCGTTGGCGCTGGCCACGTAGCCCTCCGGCGGATCGTAGAGCCGCGGCAGCTCGGCCGTCGGCACCCAGCCTTGCCAATGGTTCGCCGGGTCCCAGGCCGGTATCGGCAAGATGCCGCTGTAGGGCGGCGGACGGCGCGGAAAGCGGCCGTTGGCCTGCCAGCCGATGTGCCCGTCGCGGTCGGCAAAAATCCAGCACAGCGTCGGCTGCGGACAGTCGCGCACCAGGTCCATCGCTTCGCTCGTGCCTTGGCAAGCGGCGAGGCGCAGCCAGGTGGCGATCGAGCCGCCTGCCCCTTCCGAGTCGCCCGACCAGGCCGTCGACAGGCAAAGTCCGCTGCTCGGGTCGGGCTCGCACTCCAGCGTGCCGACCTCGTTGAAATAAACCGGCATGATTTCGGCGTCGTCGCCCTTGCGCTCGATCCGTTCCAGCCGCACGTTGAAGTCGTGCCACTCGTCGCCGCGCCGATACTGCCACCCGTCGCCGCCCGGCCGGCAATCTTCGATGAAATAGTCGGAGATGTCGCCCTTCAGGTAAGTGACGCCCCAGGCCAGGCGTTCGGTGCGTGCCACGGCGAACAAGGGGCAGCCGGGCAGCGTGGCGCCCATCAGGTAGTGGTCGCCCCACTCAAGCACGGCTTCATACCAGATGGCCGGCAAGCGGTTCACCTCCAGGTGCGGATCGGAGGCCAGCAGGGCATGGCCGCTGGCGCTGCGGCCCGGCGCGATGGCCCAGGCGTTGCTGCCGGCCAGACGCGGCAAATCGGTGATCCGTTCCAGAGCTTCGTCCGAGAGACGGCTGGCGATCTTGATCCGCTCAAGCAGGTCGAAGTCGGCGTGGTCCAACAGCGGCGAAAAAAGCTCTCGCAGCTTGTCGCGATCGACGCCCGCCTGGATCAACTCCAACAGCAGCCGCTCGTTCTGCTGCTGACTGACCACCAACCCCGCGTAATTGAGCAGGTTGCCGATCAACAGCACGGCCTGCTGGTTCCAGGGGTGCGGACGAAAGCCCACGGCCCACATCGGCAGCGAGCGGCCGCTCGTCTTCATGCCGTCGTTCACGCCTTCGCAATAGGCCGTCAGATAGCCGAAGATCAGGTCGTCGAGCCGGGCGATCTCGCGCTCCAGGTTGCGGTCGAGGCCGATGCGGCGGAAGAAGCGATCGGTCTCGACCAGTTCCGGCTGGTTGGCGATCAGCTCGGCCGAGCGTCCCCCGGCCGCGGCCCGCGAAAAGAGCAGTTGCGTGGGCCGGTCGATCGCGTGCAAATAGCCCAGGCCATAGAGGGCGCTGGGCCAATCGCCGGCCGTGACGTGCGGCACCCCATGGTCATCACGGGCAGCGGAAAACTTGCGGCGGGCGTGCTTGATCCGCAGCGGTTTCATTAACCCTTTCGATGGCGAATCTTGGAACGCATGCGGCGTTTCTTGCGGCCGATCTTGCGGCGGCCCTTGCCGGTCTTCTTGGTTCCCACGCGTGACTCCTGACAGGTGAATGAAATCGCAAACGTGCATCCTAACAAATCGGCCCGCGTCGGCAAGACGGACCCATTGACCGAATTCTCGTCCAAAGCTATAACCTCCAATGGATCAACAGAGAATCTCGGTTGATTCAGAGCCACACGCATCGCACACCCAATTCTTGAGCGTGGAGAGTTGTTGATCGGATAACCGTTTCTTTTTCGGGGCAAGAGCAGGAACGCGTAGGATGCACGTTCGCTCGACAGACGCCGGCCTGGAAGTGCTGGCGCCCGCCAAACTGAACCTGTTTTTAGAGGTGCTCGGCAAGCGCAGCGATGGGTTTCATGAGATTGAAACGCTCATGTACCCCATCGCGCTGTTCGATACTCTCGTCTTTCGTGATCACGCGAGCGGCGAGATTCGCTTGACGTGCGAGCAAACCGGCGTGAGCCGGGCCGATCGGCTGCCCGAAGGCGCCGATAACCTCGTGGTCCGCGCCGTCGATCTGCTGCGCCGCAAGCTGGGCCTGACACGCGGCGCGTCGCTGCACCTGGTGAAGCGAATTCCCTTGGCGGCGGGACTGGCCGGCGGTTCGAGCGATGCGGCGGCCGCGTTGTTCGCCGCCAATCGAGTCTGGCGGCTGGGCTTGGCCCGCGATGAACTGGCGCAGGTGGCCGCCGAGCTGGGCAGCGATATTCCCTTCTTTTTGCACGGCGGCCCGGCAGTCTGCCGCGGCCGCGGGGAGATCATCGAACCGGCGGCAGGTCTCGGTTCATTGCACTTTGTGGTGGCCCGGCCGCCCGTGGGGCTGGCGACGGCCGACGTCTATCGCGCTTGCCGGGCTTCGACGGAGCATCGGCAAGTGGCCGGCCTGCTGGAGGCATTGAGGCAGGGGTCGCTGGCCAGCGCGGCGTGTTGTTTGCACAACGCGCTGCAGGCGGCGGCGGAGAGTCTGTCGCCCTGGATTGCCCGGCTCAGCGACGAGTTTGGCCGGCTCGATGTTTTGGGGCATCGCATGAGCGGCAGTGGAACGAGTTACTTCGGTTTATGTCGGCACGCACGCCATGCACGGCGGCTGGCCGCGATGTTGCGGGCTCGTGGCGTAGGGCGGGTCTACGCCGTTCAAGGTACGTGCTGATCGACCGGCGAAGGAGAAGGCCGTGGAAATCACTGAGGTGCGCATTAAATTGGTGGACGAGGCCGGCGAGCGTCTGCAAGGCTTCTGCTCCGTCACGTTCGACCACTGTTTCGTGGTCCGCGATCTGAAGATCATCGACGGCAGCAACGGTCCTTTTGTGGCCATGCCCAGCCGCAAGCTCACGGCGCATTGCCCAGGCTGCGGCTCGAAGAACCACCTGCGGGCGTCGTATTGCAACCAATGCGGGCAACGCCTCAAAGACGACCGCGTGGCCAAAGACGAAGACGGCCGGGCGAAGCTGTATGCCGACATCGCTCACCCGATCAACTCCCTCTGCCGCGAGATGATCCAGGAGGCGGTGATTCGCGCCTTCCGCGAAGAGATCGAGCGCGCGAAGCTTCCCGGCTACGTCTCCAGCTACGACGATTTCGACGATCTCGACTACGACCGTCCCGCACGTCGGCCGAAGCCGGCGGCGGCCGGCGTCACGTCGCGCAACGGCGAGAAAGCGAAAATCGAGCCGGCCCAAGCGGTGCCCCGCGCGCCGCACACTCCGGCTCCGCAACCGGTGGCGCCGGCGGCGAAGCAGAACAGTTTTGGGGCGGGGATCTGGTGAAACTATACTTCACGCGGCCGAGAATGAGACATTGCCGGTGGCTGGGGCAGAGTCTGGCCAGGTGGAGGATGGCACTTCGTTCATCTCCGCGGCCAGACGATGCCCCGGTGCGTCCAACCGGGGCATCGCTTGGCCGCCACGCCGTTGATGGGCGCCAGCCGCTATCTGGCCACGCTCTGCCCCAGCCACCGCTTTTGCTCGCGGAAAATGTCTCATTCTTGGCCGCGTGAAGTAACATCGTGATGAATTCCTGGAGGCTTGGAATGAATACTTCAGCTAAATTGGCGAGGGCTTATGTGCCAAGCACCGCGCTCGCTAAATCGCTTGAATTTGACGATGACATGATGCGCGTTGTGTTCATGGACGGACGGGTGTTGAGCGTTCCCCTGGCATGGATCCCCTCTTTGCGTCAGGCAGCGCCGGAGCAACGTGTACGCTATGAAATCGGCGGTGGCGGCGTCAGCTTGCACTGGCCTGACCTGGACGAGGACATCTCCATCGCCGGTTTGATGGCGGGCGTCGACCGGCGTTCTGCCTGAGCCGGTACGTTGCTTGCTCTGAAACCGGACGCCTCATCGTGGTGGGCCTGCGCTCGCAAGCTCGCTGGTCCCACCCTGCGCCGCTGGCGGGACGCAACGCTACGCCACCCACTTGGCCAGCGCAAACGCCGCGGCGGCGGCGATGCCGCCCACGAGCAGGGTTTGCAGCGCACTGCGAATCGGCCGCGCGGTTGTGAACCGGCCCTTGATATAGCCGAACACCAACAGGGCCACCAGCGTCAGTACGATCGAGCCGATCAAGCCGGCTTCCACCGAGCGATGCAGCATGTAAGGCACGAGCGGCACCAGCCCGCCGGCGATGTAGGACAACCCGATCGTCCAGGCGCTGGTCTGGGCACGCCGCGGATCAGGCTCTTCCAGACCGAGCTCGAACCGCATCATGAAATCGACCCAGCGGTCCCGGTCGGCACGGATCGAGGCCACAATGGCCGTCACGCTCGTTTCGTCCAGCCCGTAGCCGCGAAAGATTTGCCCCACTTCGGCGGCCTCTTCGTCGGGCATCTCCACCGTCTCGCGCTCCTCTCGGGCCCGCTCGGCGGCAAAGTGCTCGACGTCGACCTTGGCCGCCAGGTAGCCGCCGAGTCCCATCGCAACGGCCCCGGCCACAATCTCCGCCATGCCCGCCGTCACGATGATCTTCGTGTCGCTCACGGCGCCCGAAAGGCCGGCCGCCAAGGCGAAGGGCACGGTCAGCCCGTCGGACATGCCGATCACGATGTCGCGGACCGTGTCAGAAGCCGTAAAGTGTTGTTCGACGTGATGGACGGACGGCATAAGAGGGTTCAGGGTTCGGGGTTCTCGCTACTGCGCCAACGGAATCGGCGGTGTGGGCAACGGCGTTACGGTGGGCGTGGGGGCCGCGGCGGGCGGGCCGATCGGCGGCGTCGGAATCGATGGTGCGGCGGGCGACGTGGGGGCGATGATCGGTATCACGCTCGGGCCGCTGGGCAGAAAAGGCAAGTGCGGCAGTGTGCCCCTGTATCGCAGCATGTTGTTGGCAAACCCGGAGTGAAACGGAGCGATGTGAAAAACGCCTTCCACAAACATCAGCGCGATGATGTTTTCGGCCACCAACACGCGGCTCTTGGGCACCAGCACCACGTCGGAATCGTTGATCCAGATTTCATCGGCCGGACAAGGGCGGTGGCCGTAGAGGCTGCCGCGCAGATCGAGTTGTGTGGCGATCAGTCGCCAGTCGTCGCCGCGGCGGAAGATCACGGTGTGCCACAGGTTCCCGCCGTAGTTCCAGCCGCCGGCCAGAGCGATGGCCTGCATCACCGTGGTCGGCGCCACCAGCTCATAGCGGCCGGGGCGGCGGACTTCGCCCAACAGATAGACGTATCGCGGCGCCCGTGTCACCAGCACCGGTGTGATTTCGACGCCGTCGATCTGCTCGGCCACCCGCGATTCGATTTCGCGCTGGGTCTCGGCCAGCGTCAAACCCTGCACCGACACGGATTGAACCACGGGCAACTGCACCGTCCCTTCCGGCGTGACCGTGGCCCGGCGGGTCTGCCCGCCTTGCCCGAAGCGGCGGTCGATCGACGCCCGCAGATCCTCCAGCCGTGAGTTGAGCTTGAGCGGCGTGATGGTGACGGTCGGCTGCTTGTAGTACTTCGAGTAGCGCTCTTCCGCGAGCGAACGGAGCTGCGGCACGGTGAGCCGCGCCGTGTGGACGGGGCCGGCCAACGGCAACGTGAGGTTGCCGTCGGCCTGGATTTCCAGCTCGCTCGTCAAGGTCGGATCGGCCAACAGCTCCAGGCGAACTCGGTCGCCGACTTTCAGGCGATATGCCCGAGAGGTCGGCATTCGCGTCAGTCGAAACACGAAGTCGAGCACGTCGCCGACGCGGAGACGATATTCGCTGACGTGTGCCGTGCGGGCATGGCCCAGGTATTCGCCTTGGGCGTACCGCTGCCAATCGACGGGTCGGGCATCGGGCCAGCCCATTTCGCCGCAGGCCCCGGTGGCACAATCGAGACCTTTGACGGGATACGGCGCCGCCGGGCCGAGGGCTTGGCAGAGCGTAACGTAGCCCGCTTGCTCCGCAAGCGGAACGGCGTGGCGAGCGAGATCGTTTTCAGTATGGAGGATTTGCCGAATTGGAACGTCGTTCCGCTCGCGGAGCGAGCGGGCTACGAGCGCAAGCGGCATGCCCACCACAGCCACGGCCAGCGCTACAAGGCACAGCCATTCTAAGCGGCGAAATCTGCGTTCCATCGCGTCGTTCGGTTCCCTCATCGTATCTGCGCAAAACGTCCCTTATCGGAATCGACCTCCACGGCGAGCGCGGCGCAGCGAAAACTCGCCGTCGCAGCCCGCGGCCAAGCAAATCCGGTTTCATCGTCAGGCCTTAGCTGCACATCGGCGGCAGAAACGCTAAACTTTTCCCAGGTTCCGATTCCGCCTTAGCGATACTCCTTGCCATGAAACTCGGCCTCATCAACTCCGCCTGGGTGCAAGCCGATCAGCCGACCGTCTTCGGACTGCGTAAAACCAAAGAGATCGGCTTCGACACCGTCGACCTCTTCGTCGATCCGTTGGAGATCGACGTCCGTGAGCGGCGGCTGATCAAGAACGAGTGCGACCGTCTCGAACTGCCGATCGTCTCGCTGGCCTGCGTCGCCGTCGGGCTGATCGACTTCAACCCCGCCGTCCGCAAATTCCACCTGTCGCGCGCCCGCGCTTATCTCGACCTGGCGTACGAATACGAAGCGAAGAACGTACTGCTGGTGATCGGCGAGTATATCTGGAACAAAGAGGTGATTCCGCCCGACGAGCAATGGCGGGCCGGCGTCGAGACGGTGCGCGAGCTTGGCCAGCGGGCAGGCGAGTTGGATCTCGAAATCGTGCTGGAGCTGGAACCGTTTCCGCTCTCGCTGGTCAACAACATCGACACGATGGTCCGCTTCCTCGACGACGTGAATTCGCCGTCGGTGAAAGCCAACATCGACATCTCGCACCTCGTGCTGTCGAAGGTGGCGCCCGAAGAATTGCGGCGGCTGAAGGGACGGGCGGGCCACGTACACATCTCCGATTGCGACGGCGAAGTCCACGGCGACCTGCCGCCCGGCCGCGGCGTCGTGCCATTCGAGCCGTACCTGCGCGAGATCAAGCAACTTGGCATCGACGGGGCCGTTTCGGTGGAACTGGAGTATTCGCCCCAGCCCGAACGGATTGTCGAATGGGTCGAGGAAGCTTATCGCGAGACCGACCGCCGCATGCGTGCGGTTGGGCTGCGGACGTAGGGTGGGCCGGCGCACGCAAGCTCGCTGGCCCCACCCTACGAATGACCACGCACCCAATCCGGCACTCGCTGCAGCCGGCCCTCGCGATCGACGCAGGCCAACACCGAATGTCCTTCGGCAATCAACTCGTCGCCGCGGAAAAGCTGGTATTCGTGCTCGATCTTGGCGGCGGTCACGCGCTTCAGCCGCGTGCGCAGCCGCAGCAGGTCGTCGTAGCGGGCGGGCCGGCGATAGCGGCACGAGACATCGACGATGACCATGAAAATGCCCCCCTCTTCCACCCGCCGATAGTCGTGGCCGTTGGCCCGCAGCAGTTCGGTGCGGCCCATCTCGAAGTAGGTGAAATAGTTGGCGTGGTGCAGCACGCCCATGGCGTCGGTTTCCTGGTAACGCACCCGGATTTCGATTTCGTGTTCGTCGATCATTGACTCCCAGCGGCGTGGTAGCTTATAGTTATGCGGCTTTTCAGGCCGTCTGTCCGGCCGTGGAAAGCACGCACCATAACCGCCGACGGCAAGTTTTGCAAAAGGGCTTTTTCAGCCACCGCGTCGAATGAGCGACTATTATGAGCATCGGTGAAGGGACCGGCATCGACATTCCCACCGCGCGCGGCCGCGACTACCCGTCGATCCGTCAGTTCACGGTGTTTCTCGAAAACCGGGTCGGGCAGCTTCTGGAAGTCGTGCGGCGGTTCGAGGGGAGCAAGGTCCGCATCGTGGCCTTTTCGATCGTCGATTCGGCCGAGTGCGCGTTTGTGCGGTTTTTGCTCAGCCATCCCGAACAAGGCCGCGAGATTCTGGAGCGTGCCGGGCTGGCGATGATCGAGAGCGACCTGATCGGCGTGGAGTTGCCTGACGGCCCGCAAGCACTGCTCAAAGTCTGCACGGCCCTGTTGCAGGCCGAGGTGAACATCATCCAGGCCTATCCACTTTTGCTTCGCCCGCACGGCCGGCCTTGCGTGGCCCTGATGGTCGACAACATCGAGATGGGGCTGGAGACGCTGGCCAACAAGGGCTTCACGATGATCAATGAGTTGGACCTGGAGGAGAATGAGTAAAATGAGTAAGGCGACTGGGCGAGCGACGTTCAAATGATTTCCATTAGCCTTGGTGAGTTGCTCTTCGCCGCTTTATTTGTTGTGATGCTCGCTCTCTGCCTCCTCTGGAAGCAGGCGATTGCTCCCTGGATCTTCGTGTCCGGTACGCTGCTATTCGCGTACCTGGCCGCGTCAGTTTTGCTGGGTCTGTCATTCCCGTACCGTACCTGGAATATTAGCATCTACTGTGTTTTCTTCGTCGCATGTATTTTGACGGCTTGCGGCGGTGCAGGTTGCTTGGTGCGCGTAGTTCGTTTTTTGAAAAGCAAAGGGAAGCATGCAATTTGATTGGCCGGCGATCATTCTCCGCTGGATGCACCTGCTGGCCGCGATCACCGCGGTGGGCGGCACGGTGTTCATGCGCTTTGCATTGCTGCCGTCGGTGAGCGTTTTGTCCGACGATCAGCGTAAGGCCCTGCACGAGCAAGTCCGCTCGCGGTGGGTCAAGTTCGTGATGGGGGCCATTCTCTTTCTGCTCGTGAGCGGCTTCTATAACTTCTTTCGCCGGCTCAACACGCTGCCGGCGGATTACAAGGGACTTTACCACGCCCTGTTTGGCGTCAAGTTCCTTTTGGCTCTGGTCATTTTCTTCATTGCCAGTGCCCTGACGGGCCGTGCCGCGGCCTTGGCCCCCATCCGCCAGAAGGCGAAGCTTTGGCTCACAGTCAACGTGGTGCTGGCACTGATCGTGGTCTGCATTTCGGGCGTGTTGCGTTTCGTTCCGACCGGTGCCTCGCCGCCGGCAAGAGCCCAAACCTCGCAGGAAGCCCAGCCGCATTCGGTGCTCCGTCATGGATAAGAAAGCGAAGAAGCGGATCGACCTGCTGAACCAGCGATTGCAGAAGCTGCGCATGCAGCTTGCCGGCGCCCGCAAGCAGATGGACGATCCCGAAGACGTGAAGAAGCTGGAACGCGAAATCGAGCAAGTCACGGCTGAGCTCGAAAAACTCAAGCAGAGCGGGTGAGGGGATTTTCGATTTTGGATTCTCGATCGGCCAATCCAAAATCCAAAAGCCAAAATCGCTCGTCCTGTAACACTTCCGCCCCATCCCGCGTCATACTACTGGCAGACGCGAAAAACAGGAGCGGCGGATGGCGCCCGACGATTCAAATAGCCGTCGCGACAGGGTGTTGGCGGCCCTCGATGCTTATGAGAGTCGCTTGCTGCGCTACGCGCAGCGGCTCAGCGATGGCGACGTGAATCTGGCCCGCGACATCGTGCAGCACGCCTTTTTGCAACTCTGTCGCCAGCCGCCGCACGAACAGAACGGGCGGTTGGGGTCATGGCTCTACGCGGTCTGCCGCAACCGGGCCATCGACCTCAAACGCCGCAATTTCCACTTGGAGCCGTTTGCCGGTGATGAGCGCGACGCGCCGGGCCGCGAGGTCGATCCTGCCGATGAGTTGGAAACTCGCGATGCCGGCGAGTTGGTGCGCCGGGCGATGGAGACGTTGCCCGAACGGCAGCAAGAGGTGGTGGCCCTGTGGTCCGAAGGTTTCGCCTACCGTGAGATCAGCGAGATCACTGGGGCGACGGAGAACTATGTGCGCGTGATGGTCCATCGGGCATTGCAAGCGCTGCGCGAGCATCCGCTGTTGCAACGCCTGATCGCCGAGGAGGCTGGAACACCAGTGAAGTGATATGCCAATGAAATTAGCTACCGCCGCGCCCGAGTTTAAAAGAGGCGAAGGGTGGACGCCGTCTTTAGAAACCAGCGTCACCAACCGCCGGGCAAGCCGGCGGCATGATTTCGAAGGCTCACGAAGAGGCTGGCTCCGAACAAGACTCGCCGCCGCTCAGCGACAGCCTGGAGAGCCGGCTTCAGCCGGCTTTTACGGTTTGCCACCAGCTTTAGCTGGTGGGCGGCGCCAAGATTCATTCGTTTTTATTAGCCGGCTTCAGCCGGGCTTCTCAAGGCTGGCTTTAGCCCTTGCGAAAGAACGCACCGTTCAAGGGCTGAAGCCAGGGTGGAGAAGCCCGGCTGAAGCCGGCTCAAAGCATTTCGCGTTTTGTCACCAACCACCAGCTAAAGCTGGTGGCAAGCAATCAAAGCCGGCTGAAGCCGGCTCACTTGATCAATACCCATCGGACCACTGCCGCGACTTAGCGGAGCATCAACCATGAACCAAGAACCCGATCGCGACGAATCCCTTCCCAACGACTTGACCGCCGGCCCTTCCGCCAATGGCGAACTGCACGACGGCGAATCGTTGTTGACGGCCTACGCGCTGGGCGAGCTGGCCGATAGCGAGCGTGCCGAAGTCGAATCCCGGCTGCACGAATCGGCCGAAGAGCGGTATACGGCCGAGCAAACGGCACGCCTGGGCAAATTGCTGCGAAAGTTGACGGTGGAGTCACCGCTGCCGGAGCGGTCGTCGGAGCTGCGCGAAGCTGTGTTGGCCGCGCTGGAAAGTCCGCCGCAGTCGGAGCGGCCTGTGCATTTGCCCGACCGCTATCCTCGCCGCCGCTTCTGGCTGCCGTTCAGCCTGGCCGCCTCGCTGCTCGTCACGTGTGGCACGCTGTTCGGTTTGATGAAGCCGAAGCACGCCGAGAAAGTCGTGGCACAGGGCGAGAAAGTGCGCGTAGCGTATGGTCCGCAAGGCTCTGACGTTACTGATCTTGCGGCGATTGACAAGGCCGATGAAGCCGTACAAAACCGTGCGACTTATGAGCTCGAGTCGCGGACCGATGTCCCAGGGCAATTTAAGCGTTCTAACCCGCCGCGATCGATCGATGAGATGGGCGCGGCTCCGACCATGACTCCCAACGTTGAACTCAGACTTGAGGGACGGCCTTCACCAGCGAAGTCAACGCTGCTGGCAAAGTATGGCGTCGCACCGGTTCCTGCGGAACCGCCCCAGGTACTCACACAAGGCGGTGATGTAACGTTTCCGCAACCCCCGGGCTCACAGCGCAACCTCCCAGGCCAGGCACGGCCAGGGCTATTCGATACTGTGGCTAACGGCGGGTTCGCGGGCGGCATGCTCGGTGGCGGCATGCAAGCGGGCCGCGGTGAGCAACGCGGCGGAAAGCAAAGTGGCGGGCAGCGTAGCCAAGATGAACAACAAGCGATGGACAGGAGCGTATCGCGGCTGTCTCGGCGTGACGGCGAGTTTCGTCATGGCCGCGACGCACAAGGCGGCCAAGCAGAAGTCACTAAGGCGGAAGCCGACGTGGCAACGGCCAAGGCAAGCCACGAGTTCCGTGTGAAGTCCGGCTTCGCGAACGCGCAAGCCCTGGCAGCCCACGACAGCATTGTTGTTCCCAACACCGAATCCTACGCCGCCCTCGTCGAAAACCCCTTCCTCAAACCCACCGAGCATCCGCTCTCGACGTTCTCGGTCGACGTCGATACGGCCTCGTACACCAACGTGCGGCGGTACTTGAACTCGCACGTCATGCCGCCGCCCGATGCCGTACGAATCGAAGAGCTGATCAACTACTTCCAATACGATTATCCCCAGCCCGAAGGCGAGACGCCGTTCTCCATCACCACCGACGTGGCCGATTGCCCGTGGAACGCCGAGCATCGGCTGCTGCGGGTGGGACTCAAGGGGCGCGAGGTGCCCGCCGATCAGCGGCCGGCCGGCAACCTGGTGTTTCTGCTCGACGTGTCGGGCTCGATGGACGCCCCCAACAAGCTGCCGCTGGTCAAAGAGGCCATGTATCTCTTGATCGACAAGCTGACCGAGAACGATCGCGTGGCGATCGTCGTCTACGCCGGCAATTCGGGCCTGGTGCTGCCGCCCACCAACGGCACGAACAAGGCCGCCATCCGCCAGGCCATTGGGCAGCTTACGGCCGGCGGCTCGACCAATGGCGGGCAAGGGCTGCAAATGGCCTACGACACCGCCCAGTCGCAGTTCGTCAAGGGCGGCACCAATCGCGTCATCCTGGCCACCGACGGCGACTTTAACGTGGGCGTCGTCGATCCCAACGACCTGGTGCGGCTGATCGAAGAGCGGGCTAAGAGCGGTGTGTTTCTCAGCGCGCTGGGCTTCGGTATCGGCAACCTCAAAGACGGCACGCTGGAAAAACTGGCCGACAAGGGAAACGGCAACTACGCCTACATCGACACGCTGGCCGAGGCCCGCCGCGTGCTGGTCGAGCAGTTGTCGGGCACGCTGGTGACCATCGCCAAAGACGTGAAGCTGCAGATCGAGTTCAATCCGGCCCAGGCCGCCGAGTATCGGCTGATCGGATACGAAGACCGCGTCATGCCGCACCAGGATTTTCACGACGACCGCAAAGACGCCGGCGAGATCGGCGCCGGGCACACGGTGACGGCGCTGTATGAGATCGTGCCGGCCCAGCGTGCCGTGGGTCCGGGCGGCGAGCCGCTCAAGTATCAGCGGTCCGGGCCTCCGACGCCCGCGGCTGACGGCGGCGAGCTGGCCACGCTCAAGCTGCGCTATAAAGATCCGGAGGGCCAGCAGAGCCGGCTGCTGGAGCACGTCATCACCGATCGCCGACCGCGGCAGGTCGCGGCCAGCAGCGATCTGAACTTCGCCGCGGCCGTGGCGGCCTTCGGCATGCTGCTGCGCGAGTCGCCCTATCGCGGCGACGCGACGTATGCCAAAGTGCTGGCGCTGGCCGAGCAGGGCCTTTCGGGAGACCCCAACGGCTATCGCTCGGAGTTCATCGAGCTGTTGCGGCAGGCACGCGAGATTTCGGGCAAAGAGTGACGTGGTGGATTCCGGGACCCGCTTCGGCCATACTATTTGGCAAGCAGGAGCGGTGCCGAAGCCATGACGAAAGAAGGTTGGGTCAATTTGCAGGAGATTGCTCGCTTCACCGTGTTTGGCGCGGTGGTGGGCGCGGAATTGGGCGCGGTGATGCCGACGACTTCCTGGGCGCCGGCCGCGCTCGAAGTCGGCTGTCCCTTGTTCGCCGCGATGGCCATGACGGCGGGCGGATTCTACGCGCGGGTGTTCAACAAAGAGAACCACGTGCGCGGCGGCATGATCCTCTGGCCGGCGATCAATTTGATCTGGGGTTCGGCGGTCGGCGCGCTGGTCGTGTCGCTGGTGCTGTCGTGGCCCGGAAGCGTGGCCGGATTTGCGGTGGGCTGGCTGCTTGGGCCGTTGATCTATCGCGAGCGCCGGCTGCTGGTGGCGTCCTTGGCCGCCGTGGCCGGCAGCTTGTTTTACACGCTGGGCACCGCCACCGACGCCTCGCTGGCCACCACGGGGCGGGCCGCGCTGGCGGGCGCCATCGCCGGACCGATGTCGGTCATGCTGTACGGCCTATTGGGCAGCATCTTCGTGCATCGCCGCCGGGACGAAGACCCATCCGTTGAAGAGGAAGGGAGTGAGGGGGAGCCGT
>DATLUO010000222.1 GCA_035533075.1 Pirellulales bacterium
GGCAAGGCGTGTTCTTTCGCCTGGCCGCTCGGCTGGCTTGCCCGTTGCGTTGCTGAGGAGCAAGCGCGTCGAGCGTCGAACGGCCGACGCTTGCCGCGCCAAACTGACGCCGGAATCTGGATGTTCCGGCCCGCCGCGGCACCTTACCCCGAAAGAACTGATGCACGACCGACAATCTGAGCCTCCAACTCCGGCGCTCGACGCTGGCCAGGTCGCCGCTGCGCGGCTGCCGGTCGCGGAATTGTGGCCAAAAAGCGATCGGGATACGCTTATTTAAGGCCTAGTTCCAAACCACCTCCTGGACCAGGAAGAACGGACATCGGTTCCAAAGCAAGTAGGGCAACGGTATTGCCTTGGCCTTGTCGGGCAGGGCGACGTAGCCCAAATTCAGCCAAAATGCCCCGTCACGCCGTGTCAGCCGATGAACTTCGGTAAGCCATTGCTGGCACCAGTCCAAGTATTCGTTCAGTGCGAGTGGTACTTCGTATTCCTTGCCAATGTTGTACGGTGGACTGGTCACCGTTAGGTCAACGCACTCAGGCGGCAGGGCACGCATTGCTTCAAGGCAATCCCCCTGATAGACAGCATAATGCTCGCCGCGGCACACCGGCCGGCCCAGTCGTGATGCGACATCGTCAAGTAATCCCGATCTCATGGTTTTCAGCGTGCTTATTCCACGACGCCCCCCGCCACCAAGCGCTGCCGGATCTCGTTGACGCACTCGTCCGCCTTCACGCGCCATTGCCGTAGTGTATCGCGATCGCGAATGGTGACCGTGCCGTCGGCCAGCGTTTGCCCGTCGACGGTGATGCAAAACGGCGTTCCGACCTCGTCCTGCCGGGCATAGCGGCGGCCCACCGCTCCCTTCTCGTCGTAAAACACGTTGAAATGCGGCTTCAGCTCGCGATAGATCTTTTGCGCCACCTCCGGCATCCCGTCTTTCTTCACCAGCGGAAACACGGCCGCCTTGATCGGCGCCAGCCGCGGATGCAGACGCAGGAACGTGCGAGAACGCGGCTTGCCGTGCTCGTCGGGCACCTCGTCTTCCTGATAGGCTTCGCACAAGAAGGCCAGCGTGGCCCGGTCGGCTCCGGCCGAGGGCTCGATGACGTGCGGCAGGTAACGCTCGCGGGTCTCGTCGTCGAAATACGAAAGGTCTTTGCCGCTGCCGCGATGCCGCGGCTTGCCCTCGGCGTCGAGCTCGACCACGAGTTGGTCGCCCTGCCGCACCAGCTTGCCTTCCATATGGCTGCGCAGGTCGAAGTCGCCGCGATGAGCGATGCCCTCCAGCTCGCCGAACTCGCCGGCCGGCAGAAAGGGAAAGGCATACTCGATGTCGGCCGTGCCGCACGAATAATGGCTCAGCTCGTCCTTTTCGTGGTCGCGCAGCCGCAAGCGGTCGCCGGCCAGCCCCAACTCGAGATACCAGCGATAGCGGCGGTCGCGCCAGTATTGATACCAGTCGGGCGACTGCTTGGGATGGCAGAAGAACTCGATCTCCATCTGCTCGAACTCGCGAGAGCGGAACGTGAAGTTCCGCGGCGTGATCTCGTTGCGGAAACTCTTGCCCGTCTGCGCGATGCCGAAGGGCACCGCCACGCGCGAGCTATCGACCACGTTCTTGAAGTTGACGAAAATGCCCTGGGCCGTTTCGGGCCGCAGAAACGCCGCCCCCTCCTCACCGCTCAGCGCGCCGACGTAGGTTTTGAACATCAGGTTGAACTCGCGCGGCGGCGTGAGCGTGCCCAGCGTCTTAGCGTCGGGGCCGAGCACGCGGGCAAAGTCGGGCAGCTTGGTGAGACTGATGATGTCGCCTTCCCACGCAAGCTGTGCGGCGTCCTTGGCCCGCAGATTGAAGAACTTCAGTGCTTTGAACTCGATGTACTCCTGCTCGCTCTTGCCGTCGGCCCCACCCGACTCGGTGGCCACAAACACGCGCTCGCCCTTGGCCGTCACCCAACGGCCGCGCACCTGGTCGTGGCGGTAGCGTTTTTTCGACTCGCGGCAATCGACCATGAAGTCATGAAACAGGTCGTAGTGCCCGGAACACTTCCAGATTTGCGGGTGCATGATGATCGTCGAGTCGAGACCGACCATTTGATAGGCGGTCGGCGCGCCCGGCGGCGGCGTCAGCTCGTCGTGCGAGGTGACCATGTCGCGCCACCAGGCTTCCTTGACGTTCCGCTTCAGCTCGACGCCCAGCGGGCCGTAGTCCCAAAAGCCGTTCAGTCCGCCGTAAATATCGCTTGATTGAAACAAGAAGCCTCGCCGTTTGCAGAGCGAGACAAGTTTGTCCATTTCCATAAACTTCGCCGCGGTTTGGTTTGCTGGCTCGCCAAACAGGGCAGTTTACCCTTTTACGTCGCGCCCGGTCGAGGCGTGACGGGGATTTCAGGTGCTCCGCCCAATCGCCGTTGCCCGTTGCATCGGCCTCCCGATAAGATGCGGTCGATGTTCCCTCCTGTCCGAGGCTTACCCAAGGAACCGCAGTGACGACCGCTGACCCCAGCCAGCCCGCGGCGAACGCCGACATTAGCCCCGACACGCCGCCGGCAAGTGGCGTTTCCCCGACGCCGCACAAGGGCACGAACCGCGAGATCTTCGCCTGGGCGCTTTACGATTGGGCCAACAGTGCCTACTCGACGCTCTCGATCACCGTGCTCATCTCCTACATCAAGCAAGATGTCCTGCCGGGCGCTGCCGGCACGCTTCTGGTGGGCGTCGGCCTGGGAATCACGACGTTCGTCTCGGCCCTGCTCTCGCCGGTGCTGGGCGCCGTGGCGGATGCCAATGCCAGCAAGCGACGTTGGCTGGCCGGCACCGCGCTGGCCGGTGCGGCCGCCTCGACCTTGATGTTCTTCACCACCAGTGAGCTGGCCTGGTTGATGGTCGTGCTCTACGTCATCTCGGTCATGGGGATGGAACTGTCGCAGGCGTTCTATAACGCCTTCTTGCCCGAAATCGCCGAAGACGAACGCATGGGCCGCGTCTCGGCCTGGGGCTACGCTCTGGGTTATGCCGGCGGCGGGCTGGCGCTGGCGTTGGTGGTGCTGCTGTTCGCGTTTGGCGACAAGCTGGGCCTGCCCGGCGATATGGTGTTTCGCAAGCGGCTGGGCCTGTTGCTGATGGGCCTCTGGTGGGGCGGTTTCACGCTGCCGACCGTGTTGGTTCTGAAAGACAAGTCGAAGCCCGCCGGCCAGCACAAGCCGCTGCTGGAAGCGGCCCGCATCGCCTTCGGCAACGTCGGGCACACGCTGGCCAACATCCGCTCCTATCGCATGCTGACGATCTTCATGCTCGGCTTTCTGGTTTACAACGACGGCGTGCAAACGGTCATCAGCCAGGCGTCGGTGTTTGCCATCGAGCTGTTGCAGATGGGGACGCAGGAGCTGGCGGGCGTGGTGCTGATGATCCAGTTCATCGCGTTGCCCGGCGCGCTGGCGGTGGGCTGGCTGGGCGACCGCCTGGGCCAGAAGCCGGTGTTGATGGTCTGCCTGGCGGTCTGGACGGCGATCTTGAGCTTGTCGTTCCTGGTCAGCGAGAAGTGGCATTTCTGGTGCATGGCGGCGGCGGCCGCGCTGGTGCTGGGCGGCACGCAGTCGGTCAGCCGGGCGATCATGGGGCTGATGACGCCGCCGCGGCACACCGGCGAGTTTTTTGGCTTCTTCAACTTTTCCGGCAAGGCCACCAGCATCTTCGGCCCGGTGTTTTTCAGCGTGATCCTCGCCGTCACCAAAAAGCCGCACTTTGCCCTGGCGAGCCTGTTGGCGTTTTTCGTGATCGGCTGGGCGATCGTCGCCCCGCTGAACATCGGCGAAGGGCAGCGCCAGGCCCGCCAGGCCTGATGCCGCACGGGCGAGCGGCACGCGTCAGCGTGCGGGTAGGCCGCGGTTGGCGATGGTCGGCCACAACCTTGGACGGCTGTCACCCCGGTATGGTAGAATGACTCCGTAAGAGGGCATGATTGAAAGAACCTTCCGAAAGCACATCATGGCGACCGTATTTGACCGTTCGGCCTTCGATCGGGTCACCGACCCGATCTTCCGCTTGTTCACTCAGGAACAAGCGCGCGCGATCGTTGACTTTCGTGGCGATGACGGGCTGGCACAGCGCGCAGAAGAACTCGCGCGCAAGTGCAATGAAGGGGACCTCACGGATGACGAACGCGCCGAGTACGAAGCCTATGCGCGCGCCAATAGCTTCATCGCCGTGATGCAAGCAAAAGCTCGCCGCCTGCTAAATCGCTCGTAGTACGCAGATGAATGCTGACATGGTCAGACGCCCGTTGGCCGCGCAACCATAAATGTGCTTGACCTCAACGGCACCGACCGTCTTGAACTCCGGCTCCTTCTCCGCGGCGAGTGATGGCCTAACTTTGACAAAGCCCGCCACAGGACGGCGCTCGTCCCGGCGCACCGGCACCAGTCCCACCCTACGGCTCCAATCCCTGCCTTTCGCAGCCTCTCCAGTCGTCTCGACCGGAAAATCTCCGCGAATCGCCTGTTGTCAGGCATTTCGTTGAACCGATAAACGATGCTGGCCCCGCGCGCAGGAAGGTGTCGCGGCGGCGCTGGTCAGCTAGCCATCGGATTCACGGATGAACGACGCCCTTTTGTCGCGGCTGCGTGCCTTCAGCCTGGCAGTGGCCTGGACCTTTGCCTACTGCGGGCCGGTGCGTGCCCAGGCAATTCAACAAGTCTCGGCGGACCGCATTCTCACGATGCGCGGCCCCCACAGCCGCGGACCCGCGGCGGTTATTTCCGCCGTCGCCATCGACCCGGCGGGTCGGCGTTTGGCCGCGGCCGGCGACGACCATCTGGCGCGACTCTTCAATCTTGCCGATGGTTCGCTCTTGCACGAACTGCGATCGCACACCGATTGGGTCCGCACCGCCACGTTCGAGGCCTCCGGCAATCGTCTCATCACGGCGGGCGACGACCGTTCGTTGGTCATCTGGGACGTCGCCACGGGAACGCTTTTGCACAAGGTTCCCTGCTCGGCCGACCCCATCTACGCGGTTGCCACCGTTCCCAATACCACGCTGTTGGCTGCCGCCGGCTTTGGCGACCAGGTGCAGATCGTCGATGCGGATTCCGGCAAATTGACGAAAAGCCTTGCCTGTTCGGGCCGCGATCACCGCGCGCTGGCGGTTTCGCCCGACGGCCGACTACTGGCCGTGGGCGGCCGCGACGGCCGCCTGCGGATGTGGCGTCTGCCCGAAGGCGTGTTCGTCCGCGACATCGAAGCCGACAAGCTTCGCATCCGCGCACTGGCCTTTTCGCCCGACGGCCGAGAGCTGGCCTCAGGCGGAGACGGCCGGCAGGTCCGCCTATGGTTCGTGGAAACGGGCGAACTGTCGCGGACCTTGCCCCGGCGGCCGGGCAGAACGCTGTCGCTTGCTTTTTGTGGTCCGGGCAAGCTCGCCAGCGGAGCCAGCGACAACCTGATTCGGATTTGGGACCTGGCGAGCGGCAATGAAGAACTCGAGTTGGTCGGTCATACCGGATCGGTGAGTGCTTTGGCCTGGCACGGCGAGCGAAGCCTGTTGGTGTCGGGCAGCTTCGACACCACGGTGCGATTGTGGGATCTCCGCGGTCAGCCGTTGGCCAAGCCCGTCCGCCAGGCGGCAAAACCCAGATAAGGAGCAAGGCATTGGAGAAGATCCGTAGGGTGGGACCAGCGAGCTTGCGAGCGCCGTTCCACCATCCGCGCGACGTCGATTTGGGTGGGCCGGCGCTCGCAAGCTCGCTAGTCCCACCCTACATCGTCTCGGCCGAATGATGTTGGTTCCCGTCCCCCGAAACCTCAGCGGTAGGAGTAGCGTTCGTGGGTTTAATGAACATGCTTGCCCCGTGTCTTGCCCCGTGGCGCAGGTGGCGCATCGACCCGGCGGCGAATTCGGCTTTCGGCAACGGACCGCACGGCGCTAAAACCGAGCTCTGGCGCATCTGCCGTTTCGAGCAGGTGGAAGAGCGCTGTCCACTGGCCGCCGACATCCAGCTCGGCGCCGTCTACGAGGATCCGGCCAGTGGCACGAAGGCCATCCCGAATACGTTCACCATCAGTTGGAGCGGCGGGGCCCCAGGCACGGAGCTGAAGCAGCTCATGATCTCCACCGATCCCAACGGCAACCCGACCGTTCAGGTGGGCGACCCGTTCTTCGACACCGCGCCGGGTGCGCCCGGCGTTTACAGTTATGCCCCGCTGAACATCATTTCCCACGACGGGTTCACGGTCACGGGACAGAATCCCGCCATGGGCAGCACGCAACTTGTTCTGAACTTCTCCGGCTTCACAGCCGGCAAGCAGTTGGTCTTGACGATCGACGTCGAAGATTTGGATGGACGCGGAGTCAACGCCACGGTCAACGGGCACGAATTCGAAGGTTCCCAACTGATCGGGACCTTTTCCGCCCCCCACTATCAAGACGACACGCTCAACGGCACGTTCCAAGAGTTCTTTCAGAGCGCGCACGATGCCAGCGGTTTGGCATTGCCCGGCAAGGACTACATCGGCGGACTGATTGGTGGAAAGACGGTCAACACGGTTCCCACACCTGTCTATACCGCCGGCGCATTCGCGGCCAATCAACAAACGCCCCTGCCCATAACCTTGCAAGGCACGGTCTACTACGACGCCGACTTGGACAACGTGCAACAGTCGGGCGAGCCGGGCATTCAGAACGTCAAGCTCACGCTCTTGGAAAACGACGGCACGGCGTACGTGGCCACCGGCGTGACGGCCACCACGGACGCCAACGGCAATTACAAGTTCACGAACGTCTTGCCCGGTGATTACGAGATCGTCGAGACGCAGCCTTCCGGCTACTTTGCCGTCGGTTCATCGGCCGGCAATGTACACGGCGTCACTTACGGACAGGCGACCGACGCCCATACACTGGGCAAGATTGTCGTCCTAGGCGGCGAAGATGTCGTCCAAAACGACTTCTCGCAATCGCTGCCGAACAGCATCGCCGGCACGGTACGGACCGCGCCGATCGGCACGGGCGACCCGAGTGATGCACCCAAGGGCGGCGTGCAGGTCGTTTTGTACCAGAACGGCAACCAAGTCGCGTCCACCACGACCGCCAGCGACGGCACGTATAGCTTCACCGGTCTGCCGCCGGGCAAGTATACCGTCAAAGAGGTCGTGCCGACCGGATACTATGCCATCAACGACGTGGTAGGCAGCGACGGGGGCACGGCGGTCGATCTGACAACGCTCGGCAACATCGTGCTCACCTCCGACGAAAAAGGGGTCAGGTACGATTTCTACATCCAGCAGCCTGTGACGGTCGCCGGCACCGTGCGAGTCTCACCTATGGGCACGCATGACGCCAATTCGACGCCCCTGGTCGGTGTGACAGTGCAGTTGCTCGACTCCGAGGGCAATCTGCTCGAAACCACTACGACGGCGTCCGACGGCACCTACCGTTTTCCAACGTCCGGCTCACTCGTGTTGAAGCCGGGAACGTACACGGTCCATGAATTGTTGCCCGGCGGCTACTATGCCACCTACGACGCGGTCGGGAGTCAAGGCGGAACGGCCGTCGATTTGACGACCTTGGGTAACATCACGCTGACCTCGGGCGAAAGCGGTGTTCAGTACGATTTTTGGTTGCAGCAACCGGTCACCGTCGCTGGTATTGTGCGCGTGTCGCCCATGGGCACGCACGACGCCAATTCGACGCCCATTAGCGGCGTAACCGTGCAGTTGCTCGACTCCACAGGCAACCTGCTGGAAACCACGACTACGGCGTCCGATGGAAGCTATGCGTTTCCCGTTTCCGGCCCGTTGCTAAAGCCCGGCAGCTATAGCGTGCGTGAGACTGTGCATGTCGGCTACTATGCCACCTACGACGCGGTCGGGAGTCAAGGCGGAACGGCCGTCGATTTGACGACCTTGGGTAACATCACGCTGACCTCGGGCGAAAGCGGTGTTCAGTACGATTTTTGGTTGCAGCAACCGGTCACGGTCGCCGGTATTGTGCGCGTGTCGCCCATGGGCACGCACGACGCCAATTCGACGCCGATTAGCGGCGTAACCGTGCAGTTGCTCGACGCCAAAGGCAACCTGCTGGAAACCACCACTACGGCCGCCGATGGTACTTACGCTTTTCCGACCGCAGGTTTGCTGTTGCGGCCGGGCACGTACACCGTACACGAGCTGATTCCCAGCGGCTACTATGCCACCTACGACTCGGTAGGCAACGACGGCGGAAACGCCACCGATTTGCGCACGCTCTCCAACATCACGCTCAGCACCGGGCAAAACGGTGTTCAGTATGATTTCTGGTTGCAGCAGCCCGTGAGCATAAGCGGCTATGTCCACGTGGATGTACACGGCAACTGCGAGACCGATCCGAATGCGCCGCCCTTGGCGGGAGTGAGCATCCAGTTGCTCGATACGCAAGGCAATGTGCTCGCCACGACGACGACCGACGACCACGGTTTTTATCTCTTCAACCAGTTGCCGCCAGGCATGTACGCGGTCCGCGAAATCGTGCCGCCCGGAGATTTTGCCGACGACGACCATGTGGGCAGCGCCGGCGGCACGCTGAACGGACTGACGAAAATCAGCGGCGCCAGCCTCACTTCGGACATGGCCGGCACCCATTACGATTTTTGCGTTCTGCAGCCGGTGAGCATCAGCGGCTATGTACACGTGAATGTCAACGGCAACTGCGACACCGATCCCAATGCGCCTCCCTTGGCCGGCGTGACGATCGACTTGCTCGACGCACAAGGGAATGTGATTGGCGCCACGACCACCGACGCCAAGGGCTATTATATTTTTCAGGGCCTCCGTCCGGGCGTTTACGGAACCCGCGAGGTCGTCCCATCGGGTTACTACGCCGACGACAATCACGTGGGCAGCGCCGGCGGCTCGCTCAACGGACTGACGGAAGTCGACGGCGCGACGCTCACTTCGGGCATGCAGGGCACGCACTACGACTATTGCCTCGACCTGCCGGTGAGCATCAGCGGCTATGTCCGCGTGGATGTACACGGCAATTGCGAGACCGACCCGAATGCGCCGCCCTTGGCCGGCGTGAACATCCAATTGCTCGACGCGCACGGCAACGTGCTCGCCACGACGACGACCGATGACCACGGTTACTATATTTTCAACCACTTGCCGCCGGGCGTGTATGGAGTCAACGAAATTGTGCCGCCGGGAGACTTCGCCGACGACGATCATGTGGGCAGCGCAGGCGGCTCGCTGAATGGACTGACACAGATCAGCGGTGCCAGCCTCACTTCGGGCATGGCCGGCACCCATTACGATTTTTGCGTTCTGCAGCCGGTGAGCATCAGCGGCTATGTACACGTCAACGTCAATGGCAACTGCGACACCGATCCCAACGCGCCCCCGTTGGCCGGCGTGACGATCGACTTGCTCGATGCGCAAGGAAACGTGATGGGCACTACGACCACCGATGCCAACGGCTTCTATATCTTTCAAGGGCTGCGGCCCGGCGTGTACGGCACGCGAGAAGTCGTTCCCACCGGCTACTTCGCCGACGACAATCACGTGGGCAGCGCCGGCGGCTCGCTCAACGGGCTGACTGAGATCGATGGCGCGACGCTCATGTCGGCCATGAACGGCACCCATTACGATTATTGCCTCAACCAGCCGGTGAGCATCAGCGGCTACGTACACGTTGACGTCAACGGCAACTGCGAAACCGATCCGAATGCGCCGCCCCTGTCGGGCGTGACGATCCAGTTGCTCGACGCGCAAGGCAACGTGCTTGCCACGACGGCCACCGACGCCAATGGATACTACGTCTTCGATCACCTGCCGCCGGCCGTCTATGGTGTGCGCGAGATTGTCCCCGCGGGTGATGCCGCCGACGACGACCATGTGGGCAGTGCCGGCGGCTCGCTGAACGGGCTGACGGAAATCAACGGCGCGACGCTTGCTTCCGGCATGGCGGGCACCCACTACGATTTCTGCGTGCTCTTGCCGGCGAGCATCAGCGGCTACGTACACGTCGATGTCAACGGCAACTGCGAGAGCAATCCGAATGCGCCGCCCCTCGCTGGCGTGACAATCGACTTGCTCGACGCACAAGGCAATGTGATCGGCACCACGACCACCGACGCCAATGGTTATTACGTCTTCAATCATCTCCTTCCGGGCGCCTACGGAGTGAGTGAGATCGTACCGGCCGGTTACTACGCCGACGACGACCACGTAGGAAATGCCGGGGGCACGCTGAATGGACTGACGCAGATTAACGGCGCCGGCCTCACTTCGGGCCTGGTGGGCACGCATTACGACTTCTGCGTCGCACCGCCGGTCGGTATCACAGGTTATGTCAAGCTCGACGTCTACGGCGATTGTGAGACGACCCCGGCCGATCCGCCGCTGGCGGGTGTCGTCATTCACCTGCTCGATGCCAACGGCAACGTGATTGGAACCACGCAAACCGACGCTGCGGGGCAGTATGTTTTCGGCGACCTGCCGCCGGGCACGTACGGCGTCGAAGAAATCATTCCCTCAGGCTATTTTTACAGCGATCAACACATTGGCTCGGCGGGAGGTGTTATCGCCGGCCAGGGCGTCACCGACTCGATCTCGCTGGCTCACGGGCAGATCGGCCTCGCCTACGACTTCTGCTTGACACCGCCGAGCACGATTTCGGGCTATGTCTTTATCGACGGCCCGCCGATCGAGACGACCAATCCGGCCACCGACCTGCCGAGCGTGCTGGCCAGTTTGCCGAGCATCCGCACCGGCATTCGCCAGCCGGGCGACACGCCCGTACCCGGCGTCACGCTGATGTTGGCCGACGCCACGGGCACGCCGCTGTTGAACCAGTCGGGCAATCCGATCGAGACCACCACCGACATCAACGGCTATTACCAATTCGCGGGTCTGCCGCCGGGCCTGTACAGCGTCATCAAGGTCCATCCCAGCGGCTACATCGACGGTCTCAACAAGGCCGGCACCTTGGGCGGCGAGGCGATCAGTCCGACGTTGATTCAGGTGGGCGCGGAAAGCATCGGCCCATCGATCTCGGCGGCGCTGCTCGAAACGGTCGGCCCGGTGAACGACGCCATCGTGAGGATACCGCTCGGCAACGGCCTGGGGTCGCTGAACAACAATTTCAGCGAGATCATCCTGACGCAGGCCATTCCGCCGATTCCGATTCCCACGCCCACGGCGACGCCGCTCACTGCCCTACCGCTCACAGCATTCGCGCCGCCCCCGGCGCCTCCCGCGGCCCCGGTGGCTTCGCCGCCCGGCTCGCCGTTCCTTTCCGGAAGCTGGGGCGTGTCGGGGCTAACGTGGCACCTCAGCGTGGTCGATGCCGGTCTGCCGCGGTCCAGTCTGGCGATGCTCCGTTCGGCGGCTCAACTGGCGGCCATGCGGGCCGACGTGGCGGCCTGGTTCGGCGCACGGATGCGGCACGGCACGTGGAAGCTGCATCCCGGCGCCAAGGGCGAGGCCCGGCAGGTCGTGTTCGGCAAGCTCGGCGGCAAGCCGGTCAGCGGCGACTTCAATGGCGACGGCGTGACCGACGTGGGCGTGTATGTCGACGGCGAGTGGTTCATCGACCTCAACGGCAACGGCATTTGGGACGACGACGATTTGTGGGCCAAGCTGGGGACCGCGCACGACAAGCCGGTGACGGGCGACTGGGACGGCGATGGCAAGACCGACATCGGCATTTTTGGGCCGGCCTGGCCGGGCGACCCGCGGGCCGTGCAGGCGGAGCCGGGCCTGCCCGATCCGCACAACCGGCCGACCGGCACCTACAAAAACATGCCGCCCGCGGCGCACGAGGCGACCCTCGGCCGCCGCCAGATGAAGCGCACGCGCGACGGCTCGCTCCGCGCCGACCTGATCGACCATGTATTCCACTTTGGCCAGGCCGGCGACGTGCCCATCACCGGCGACTGGACCGGCGTGGGCATCGACTCCATCGGCATCTACAACAACGGCCAATGGATCCTGGACGTCGACGGCGACGGCAAGCGGAGCGAGAAAGACATTACGCTGCGGCTGGGCGAGGCCGGCGACAAGCCTGTGGTGGGCGACTTCGACGGCGACGGCGTCGACGAGTTGGGCATCTATCGCGACGGCCACTGGCACATCGACATGAACCACGACGGCGTGCTCGACGAGCACGACCAGCACCTGGAGCTAGGCGACGCCAGCCACAATCCGATCGTGGGCGACTGGGACGGCGACGGCGTCGACCAGATCGGCGTCCACCAGGAGCACGTCGAGGCCCGCGACGATATTTAGCGAGTAGCAGAATTCGTGAGAATTCTGGATTGGCTTCCGTCGACGAGTTGGCTCCGCACGAAGTCCGCCAGCCGGTCCTGCGCAGTTCTTTTAACAGGTGGAGGCTCGCGACGCACCGTGCCGGCGGCATCGAAGCGGAAAAATGTCTCATTCTCGGCCGCGTGAAGTATAACCATGCGGTCAGCGGCGGCATCTCGCAACCATCCAACACCAACCCGCGCCGGCCAGGAGCGAAATAAGCGGCACGAGCGGCAGGCGAAAGCGGTGGTAACCGGCGGCTCCGCCCGACAACAACAACAGATACGCCCCCACGGCGAGCAACAACAGGAGGGCGGGCGTGCGCGCCGGCACAGCGACGAGTCCCACGGACGCCAGCCCAAGGTAAACCAGCAGCGTTGTCGCCAACAGGCCGTGTATCACCAGCACCAGTGGCCGTTGTTTCAGCGCCGTGACGAACCGGTCGATGAGCGTCCCAGGTTTCACGGCCACGTCCTTCGACGTGTCTGCCAGACGAAAAAATGCCACCCAGGCATTCCGGCCCGAATCGCCGAGCGTGTGTGCGACGCCACCAAAATGAAGGCGCGCCCACCGCCACGGGTCGCCGCGAATAATCCGCCAGGCCTCGCGCCGCAAGAAGGCGTAGCGCTCGGCCACCGGCCAATCGCGCTGCTCGGGGTGCCGCTGCAGATAGGCCGCCGGATTGCTCTCGCCCGCAGCCACCTGGAACTTGTCCCACTGGCTGGGCGGAATGCCGTCTCGCTCGGCGACGACGGGCAACGCTTCATAGTAGTAGAGATTCACGTCGGCGATGGCGGCGAAGCCCGTGTAACGTGCCTCGCTCCAATTGCGGACCTGCCAAAAAGCCATCAGCCATACGCTCAAGGCGAAGAAGGCGACGGCCTGCGCGGTCCGCCGCCACGCTCGCCCGTCTCGCCGCCCAAGCGCGACGAGCAGGGCCGGAGCCAGGCACACCGGCAGAAAATAGGTGATCGGTCGCACATAGGTCGCCGCCGCAACCACCGCGGCCGCCAGCAGAACGTCGCGCCACCGTTGCCAGGCGCAGTAACGAGTGATGAACCACAGCGCCGCGGTGAGCAGGGTTGTGAACAGCGTCTCTGAGAGGAGCTTGCTGGCATAGATCATCGATACCGGTTCGCAGGCGCAGAGCCAGGCCGCGGCCAGCGCGATGTCGTCGCGTTGATAGACGAGCGTCGCGGTCTGATACACCAGCCAAACGGTGGCACAGGCCAGCGCGATTTGCAGTGCAACCGTGACCATCTCGACGTGGCCCACCGCCAGGCCGGGCACGAGCAGCAGCGGATAGCCGGGCGTGCGTTTGATCTCCGGCTCGTCGCACGTGCCCAGGCGGCCGGTTTCCAGCAATTGCTCCGCCGCCTGCAAATAGCCCCCGCTGTCGGGTTCGCGGAACTGAGGCTCCGGCCGGGCCACGGCGAGCGCGATCAGCGGCACGGCCACGCGCACCAGGGCCGCGGCAGTCAGAACAGTCGCAATCGATCGTGCGCGGGGCATTCTGCGATCATAGACCGCTCACTCCGTGAGCGGAAGGGCGCGGCAAAGCACGAATGATGACTGACGAATGACGGAGGCCCCTGGTCGTCATTCCATCATTCCGTCATTCGTCATTCTGATACACAATCCGGCACAGTTCCCCCAGGGCCTTGCCCAGCCGCTCGCGATCGTCGGCGGTTTTGGTGTGCAAGTTATTGACAAACACCGCGAACGCCAACCGCCGGCCGCTGGCAGCCGTCATGTAGCCGGCCAAGGCTTTGCTGGTCAAGATCGCGCCGCCGTTCATCCGGTCGTTCCAGAACAGCGTGCCGGTCTTGGCCCGCACCTTGCCGCGCACGGGACTGTCTGCCGCGACGGCGTGGGCCAACGTGCCGTCGTGGCCGAGCACCGGCAAGGCCCGCTCAAACTCGGCAAAACCGGGCCGACTGGCCATGTGTCTCAGCAAGGCCACCGTGGCGCGGGGAGTCACGAAATCGGCCGCCGCGCCGCCCGCCGCACCGCCGAACGAGATGGTATCGACGTCGACGCCGGCTGTTGTCAGAAAATCTCGCTCATGCCGCAGACCTTCGTCGAGCGTCCGCTCGCCGTGCTTCGCGGCCAGCAGCAACGGCAGCATGCTGGCATGCAGGTTGTGACTGACCTTCAAGATCAATTGGGCAGCTTCGGAAAACGGCGACGACGTGAGCCGGGCGACGCGACGCAGCTTTGGGTAATGCTCGCGCTCCGGCAGCCGCCCGTCGGCGTTCTTGGCCAGCGGCGAGGCTTCGACGCCCACCTCCGCCCGACGCAGCGCCTCGATGAACAGCGATCGGGCAAACGACGCCGGTTCGCCCACCTCGTGAATGCGCAGCATCGGCTTGCGGTCGGCCGCAATCTGCCCGCGAATGACCAGCGAACGCTCGTCGGGCGACTCCACCACGATCTTCGTCTCGCCCTCGGCCGGGGCGGTGCGTACCTGAGCGTCGACGCACAAGCTCGTCGTAGTCGGCCGGCACGTCACGCTTGCCGGCGAAGCCGCCGTGCCAGGGGCGATCACGATGTCGATCAGATTGTCGTTCACGACAATCGGCGTCACCAGTGAGGGGCCGCTGCCCGAACTCTTCGCGTGCTCAAACAGCCGGTCGTCGATGAGCACGTCGCCCTGGATGTGCCGGACGCCCGAGGCATGCACCTGCTGCGCCAGCTCGTTCAAGCCTGCCAACGGATCGGCCGTCGTCAGCTCCGCGCCGTCGCCGTAAATGTGATCGCTGTGCGTGTAGGCGATCTCGCCGTTGGCCCCTTTTCGACCGCCCAAGTTCGGATCGCCGCTGGCCACAAGAATCAGGTCGCCCGACAAGACGCCCTGAGCGTCGATTTCGCCGCGGGCATAGACCGGAGTTTCAAAGCGGTAGTCGGCGCCGAACGCGTCGAGCGCGGCGGCGACGGAGAACAGCTTCGTGACCGATGCCGGAGCAAACATCTTGTCGGGCGACCGCTCATACAACACCTCGCCCGATTTGAGATCGGCGACGAGAATGCCCCAATGACCGTCTTTATACGCGCCGCGATCGACAAAGGTTTCAATCTGGCGCGTCAGCGGCTCGCCGGCCAGCGACCAACGGCCCAACAGAAAAACCCCACAACAAAGCACCCAGACGCGCGGCAGCATGATTACCATCTCGCTTTCAGAAAAACGGCTCTGCGGCGAGTATACTTCACGCGGCCGAGAATGAGACGTTTTGGCGCGAGGAAAAGCGGTGGCTGGGGCAGAGCTCGGCCGCGTGAAGTAAAGAAGCAGGGCAGATCGGCCTGCGATTTGCAGCGCCTTTCTAGCGGTTTGCGCACCAAGATTACTTACCAGGGAGGTGGATCATGTTCCAAAGAGCACGTGCCATGATAACGGGGCTGGGAATTGGGGCCGGTTGGATGTATTTTTTCGACCCGCAGGCCGGCAAGCGGCGACGCGCCCTGGTGCGCGACCAGACCTTCGCCGCCCTGAACGACGCGGCCTGCTGGTTCGACAAAGCGCTGCGTGACGCCGCGCACAGAATGGAGGGCACCGTGGCCGCCGTTCAAGGAATGCTCGACTTCAGCATCCCCTCCGATCAGCAACTCAGCGAGCGCGTGCGGGCCTGCTTAGGACACGTCGCCTCGCACCCGCGGCTGATCGAAGTCCAGGCCAATCAGGGAGGTATAACGCTGGCCGGGCATGCACCCGCCGACGAACTCGAAAACATCGTCTCCTGCGTGGCGGGAGTGCGCGGAGTGCGGTCGGTCGATAACCAACTCGACACACAACTGGGTCCGGATGTAACGCACGACGGGCAACGTCGCCGACGCATTCAGCCCTCGATGGACCTGATGCGCGAGAGTTGGGCGCCGTCCACCCGCTTGATCGCGGGCAGCGCGGGCACGGTGCTGATGCTCAACTGCCTGGCCCGACGCACGCCGGGAGCGGTGTTGATGGGCACGCTCGGGTTTGGCCTGTTCATCCGCGCCGTCGGCAACCGCGACGTCGGCGAACTGATCGAAGAAGGCACGGCCGCGGCGCAGCCCATGATGGGAAAAGTGCAAGGCATCGGCCGTCGCACTGCGGCAAGAGCAACGCGGTAGGCGACACGCTGGTCGTCCTACCGGGTTAGCACAGTAGTGTGGGACCAGCGAGCTTGCGAGCGCCGGCCCACCATTAGCAACCTGGTGGGCCGGCGCTCGCAA
>DATLUO010000223.1 GCA_035533075.1 Pirellulales bacterium
CGTCGTTCGAGGCAGACGGCCTGGGAAGGCCGCCCCACGTCGAGCTCTCGGCGAGCGCGTCGGCTAGGCGTTTGAGCTGCGGCCGCGAAGCCAACCATGCCGCGTAGTACGGCACGCGCTCCTGCTCCAACGCCGAGAGCGCGGGCGCGCGGCCATCGAGCTCGACCAGCCGGTGGACCAACGACCGCAACGGCACCGCGGCCCGATCGGGCACCGAGCACATGGCTTGGCTGAACCGCTCCAAGGGCGTCAGGTGCTCGCGCAGCGCCTCCAACGCGGTCTCGCGCTGTCGCTCGCGGTTCGGGCGGCGCTTGCCCGATGCTTCGAGCAGCGACTCGTAACAACCCTTCAGGTTCATCACGAACTCTTTTTTGTCGGACTGCGAGTCGTGGATCAGCGAGCAAAGCTCGTCGAGTCCTTGTTGCCGCAGGCGAAGATAGACCACGTCGATGGCGGCCCGTTTTTCGCAAACGAACAGCACTCGCCGGCCTTGGGCCACATAGTCGGCAATCAGGTTGGTGATCGTCTGCGATTTGCCGGTGCCGGGCGGCCCTTGAATCACGCAACTGCGGCCGCTGCGCGCCTGTGCGATCGCGCCGGCCTGCGTCGGATCGCAGGCCACCACGTCGTAGCGGTCCTCCAGCGGCGGCGCCGGCCCGTCGTCGCCGGCCACCTCGCGCGGGGCGAGCGAAAAGATGGCGTCGAAGGCGGCGTTGGACGATTCATTTTCCAACAGCGCCGAGTAGTCGCGGACCAGCGACATTTTGCGGTAGCGGAAATTGCCCAACGTCACGCTGCAAAGGTCGAATTCCCAGGTGTAGGGGTTCGTCTCGGTTTCGGCTTCCAGCGTGAACAGCAGCCGCTCTTTCTCGTCGGCCTCCGGCGGGGCGACAACGGAGGATGGCCTTCCCAGGCCGTCCGTTTCGTTCGTCGACGGCCTAGGAAGGCCATCCTCCGGAAGAGACGGCGCGTCGGTCGGGGCGACGGCGAAATGCCGCGTCCGCGCGGCGCCTTCCACGATCAGCCGCAGCCGCGTGCCGGGCGGGCGGATGCGTTCGTTGAACAGCCGCAAGCCAAGCGGATGGTAGTTGTTCGGGTCGTAGCTGTAATCGAGGTCCAAAAAGCTCCGCACGCCGCGGCCCGCCAGCCGCAGCCGCCGACGGTAAAGCTCCAATCGCCGCTGTGCCCGTTCGTGAATCAGCCGGATGCGCGGCCGCTCGACCAGCTTGACATTCACCGCCGGCTCGCTGGCTTGCACCTTCGCCGCCAGAAACTCAAAGAACGCCTTCAGATCCGTCTGTGCCAGGTCGATCGTTTCGGGCAGCTCGACGGCGTAAAGCTGTTTGAACTGGTGCCGCACCACTGGGTTCACTTCCGCCTCGGTCGTCGCCGCCTGCACCCAAAACGTGTCGCGCACGCCCTTCTTCAGCGTCAGCTCGACGGGCAACAGCACCAGCGGCGAATCGTAGCGTTCCGGCGGCGACTGCTTGAGATCGGACCAGCGCAAAAAGCACAGCACCAGACGCAGTTGGGCAAAGCCGAACTCCGTCTGATCGCGGCGGGCTTCCAGACGAATGGCGTCGAGCACGCTGGGCAAGTAGATCGCTTCGGCAAAGTTGAGATACTTGTTGAGTGAGACCGCTTCGCCCTCCACGATGCCGCGGGCGAAGGCGTCGCCCCAGGTCAGAATCTGATCGGGACGGATGGTGCGCACGTCGAACGAGAGCGGCACCGAGGCGTGCGTCAGGTTGACGGTGTGAGCCGTGGCGCGAAAGTGCAACAGTCGGTTCTGCCGCGAGAGGTCGAACAGCCGCTCCCGCAGCCGGCCCAGCACAAGCTGCCGTTTGCCCCGCAGGTCGCGGCGGCCGAAGCCCTCGGCCAGCACCGGGTCGTACGACAGATCGACCGGCTGATCGCGGTAGTTCTCCAGACTCTGCACCAGCGCCGCCAGGTCTTGCGGCCGCCGGTGGCGATCGAGCTCGGTCATGCGCGCGATCGCGCGGGCCAGCACCGGGTGCAGGGCCGCGTTGACGGCGAACAGGTTGTCGCGATTGGCCACGAACGATTGCAGCTCTTCCGGCACGTTCAGATCGAGTCCGCAAGCCAGGCTGGACAACAGCAGGCCCAGGCTGAAGACGTCGGTCAGCGGATCGTGATGGCCCAGCTCGTGCTCCCAGCAGACGTAGCCCGGCAAGTACACCGGCCGCGTCAGCGCTTCGCCGCGCCGGCCGATCTGCAGATCGACGAGCTGCTCGGGCGCATCGAGATCGCTGGTGCGGCGGCTTTCGCCGAGGATTTCCACGGCCCGCGTGGCCGGCTGCGCCAGTTGCCGCACGGCTGCCAGGTTGTTCCGCGGTTCGAGCGCCTGGTCGTCGGCGAACCAGACGCGGCCTTCGTCGACGTGCAGGACATCGATCCCAACCAGCGGAGCGACGTTGCCCGACAAGTGCGTCTCGACCACTTGCCTGGCCAGCGGCAAAAACGCCGCCAGGGTGTCTTCGGTGGAGAAACCGCCGGCGGCCTGGCGGTCGCTAAAGAATTGGGCGAATCCGTTCATGGGATATTCGGCTTTCGTGATGTTGCGTCCGAGACGGTAGGGTGGGACCAGCGAGCTTGCGAGCGCCGGCCCACCGAATTCGACTCTGGCTTTATGGCGGGCCGGCGCTCGCAAGCTC
>DATLUO010000224.1 GCA_035533075.1 Pirellulales bacterium
CGGAGCGAAAGGGCTACGGTCGGCACTTTGGCCGCGCGCGGCCAAAGTGCGTGCGGCCCGTGAGTCGCCGGCAGCGCGTGCCAATGCGACACGCGTGTCGCATGGGCGCGGAGGATGAACGGCAGGCCCGTGGTCGGCGGAACTTTTTTGGAATTCGCGGCCGGTGTTGCGCGTATTACTGGTAACGGCAAACGGAAAACGGCCAGCGAGCACTTTAGCCATGCCGGCCGATCTTCGCTTGGCTTGCCGGCGGGTCGGGGAACGCCCGATCAACTGACAGAATCTGTCAGTTGGCCAATGGTGGGGCTAGCTCTGACCGGTTTTTGAGCGAAGCGCGCGGGTGGGTAGGGCCGAATCGAACTACGCCTTTTCGCGGCGGGCGTGCCTCCGCGGGGTCAAGATCATGGCCGACACCGCCATCCGCCTCTGGCACCTCGGCATGTTTGGAAATTTGGTCTGTTGTCCGTGGTCCGTGGTCCGTGGCGAGTTGCGCGTCTTCGGTCGCGAGTTGCGCGTCTTCGAAAAAACGCGGCGTTTTTGGGGGCTGGCAGCGCGTCTTCGCCGGCGATGGCGGCCAGCGGCGGCCGACGACGCGGGCCAGTGGCTGGCTGTCTGAAGCCCCCCGATCCAGCCCCTTGTGTCCCACGCGGGGCCCCCATAGCATCACACCCTGACTCGCTCCCCGGAACCTGCCGGAGCCGACGCGGCTCACGGAGCGAGCGTGATAGCCCGCCTGCCATTTGGCCCAGGCGGGTCCCAAGGAACGAAAAGGAGTCAACGGATGAACGTTGCTTTGAGTTGGGCATTGAGTCTGGTGATGCTGGCCGGCTCCGCTGAGCCGCCCGAATGGATGAACGACTACGGCGCGGCGCTGCAAGCCGCGCGACGCGCACAGATGCCATTGTTGGTGGTTCTCGACCAACCGGCCCAACGCGCCGTACACTTCGATGCAGTCGGCCTCGACGACCGGCAGGCCACCCATCGGTTGTTGGCGCGATACAAGCTTTGCCGGGTCGATGTCGCCACGCCTTACGGCCAGGCCGTGGCCAAGGCGTTTCGTGCCAGCGAGTTTCCCACGACGGTCATCATCGACAAAACGGCGCAGGTGCAGCTCTTCGCCACGACGGGCACGCTGGGCAACGGAGATCTGCGGGCCGTGCTCGCCAAGTATCAGACAGGCGAGCGGCATCTGGTCGAGATTCTTCGTGAGCCCGCCGCTTGCTTCACGTGACACTAACTCATCGTGGTGCCCGTGCGGCACCGACAACAAACTCCTCATGGCTTTAGCCGGAAGGTGCCCTAAACTAGGGCACACGCTGCCAACTCTTTGCTCATTTGCGCGCGATTTTCCCGCCCGAATGGCAACGGCACGCAAGCTGCCTTAGCTGGACCGGTTTGTGCCGTGGTCAAGCGATTGGCCACGGCCATCCCTGCCCCGCACCGCTTGCCCCACGAAAACGCAATGGATATTTTGCTCACCGCCGCCGAAGGCCGGCCACGCCCGACGGATTTGGATGAACTCGCCGCTCGCCTCTCACGACGCTCGTCGCCAGCCGAAGGGCTGACCCAGTTGGTGAGTCACGTCTGCCAGCGCTCCGGCGCCGACGTCTGTTCGGTTTATCTCATGTGGGAGACGCACCAGACGCTCAAGTCGCGGCTGATCGACTTTGTTCGTCGCCGGGCGTCGCGCGAGGCGCGGCGGCGCGGCGAGCCGGCCGCGCACGTTGCTCTGCTCAATCGTTCGCTGAGCATGGACGCCTTGACGGTCGGTTTCGCCCGGCGGTTTGCGACCTACAAGCGGGCCGATCTGTTGTTCGCCGACATCGAGCGGACCGCCGAGTTGGCCTCGAACGCCCGCACGCCGGTGCAGTTCGTGTTTGCCGGCAAGTCCCATCCGCACGACCAGCCGGGCAAGCAGGTTTTGCAGCGCATCGCCCGGCTGACGCGCGACCCGCGGTTCGCCGGCCGGCTGGTGTTTGTGGAAGACTACGACATCAACACCTGCCGGCACTTCGTGCAAGGCGTCGACGTCTGGCTCAACAATCCGCGCCGGCCGCTGGAGGCGTCGGGCACCAGCGGTCAAAAGGTGGTGCTCAACGGCGGCCTGAACCTCTCCATTCTCGACGGCTGGTGGGCCGAGGCCTACGAGGGCGACAACGGCTTCGCCATCGGCGAGGGCTACACGCAGGTCGACACGCAGGCCTGCGACCGCCGCGACGGCGAGTCGCTATTTCGGGTGTTGTGCGACGAAGTGGCGCTGCTACTTCACTCGCGACCGCGACGGCCTGCCGCGCGAGTGGATCAAGCGCATGAAGCGTGCAATTCGCACACTCGGCTGGCGGTTCAACGCCAACCGCATGGTGACCGACTACGTGACCAAGTGTTACGTGCCGGCGGCGGGCGGCGTGTCGAGCGATCTGCGGTAGTCGTAAACCACGGTCTTTGGCCGGCAAAATGATGGCGCTTCGCGCCGCGCTTATCGCGGAATGGCCGCTGGCTAGCAGCCACAAGGTACGTTACGATAACCCTGGATTGGCTGTTGCGAAATAAATAAAAGATGCATGAAGAGATAGATCCGGGTGATCTGGGACGATACGCCCGGCGGCAATGTCGAGCATGTCGAAGAACACGATTTGACAACCGATGACGTCGACCACGTGCTCGGCGACTACGACTCAGAGGGGTTCAGCCGCAGCAGCGGTCGGCCGTGCGTTTTCGGGCATACACTTGACGGCCGCTACATCATTGTGATTTAGTCGACGATTCGCGACATCGAGCAGGGCAACGACGTGCGGCTTTCAGATTTGCAGCGTGTGGCGGGCGCGCTGGGGCTCAATTTGGAACTTGTCGAACAGATCACGTGACGGGCGAATCTGTGCTATCATGGATGCTGTCGACGCACGTCAAACGCATGCGCATCTACTCGGCGCTTGGCGTGCCGGAGATTTGGCGCTGGCGAAACGGGGCACTAAAGGGTTCTCGCTACAGTCGGACGGCAACTACCGGGAGATCGAAATGAGCCTGAATTTGCCGATGCTCCGCGTCAAGGAACTGGAGCCCTTCCTCGATCCCAAGCTGGCCGCCGATGAATCGCAGTGGATCCTCGCGTTCCATCCGTGGGTGCGGGAGCGTTTCGGGGATTGAGCTGATTTCCATCTCGGCCGCTGGAAGCGCGTCGAACGATCTGCGGTGAATGATGCCATGAATGCTTTCGATTTCCACTGGTTCCTCAATCGGCTCGCTGTTACCGTTCTGTCGGTCAGCGCCGTGATGGTGTCACTCTCTCCGACCGCTCACGGCGCCGACGGCGCAAAAGCCGATCTCCCGGCACCGTTGGATCGAATCCTTGGTTGGTTTCCTGAGAACACGGAGACAATCGTCGTCGCGCAATCGTTCAAGCTTGACGCATGGAAGATCGACGCAACGCGAGATCAACCGTGGGACTCAATCCAACGCTTGTCGCTGGGCGACCTGCCATCGTTGGAGGACAATGCCGGCGCCGATCAACTCGTCGGCCGCGAGGTCTCGGTCGCCATCAATGGAGGCAGGGAATTTGAGGTTGTAAGCGCGTTCGGATCGTTGCGGTATCAAGGATGCAGTGTGGCTCAATTCAAGGATCCGCTCCCCGACGCGGGCCAGTCGCTCGTCGCCGCGATGCGGCGCCGCGCAAGGCAGGTGAGAAGCATCGCGGGAACGGAGGTCTTTGTCTTCCCGGACCGGACACAGATGGAGTCGCTCTACAAACAAAAACCTTGGCAAGGTCAGTTTATCGCTCTGCCGGCGACCGATTTGCTGCTTTGCGGCACAAGTGACGAGTTTCTGGCGGAAGTGCTCAAGCGACTAACGCAGAAGGCCCCTGCCAAACGGGCACTGCCGGCGGAGTTGCCGGAGTGGAACTACGTCGATCGCGCGAGTCCTGCTTGGTCAGTGCGGCACGTTCCGCCCACGATGCAGCCAGACGCGATCAATGGGCTCACTTGGTGCCTAAGACCTCGCGATCGACAGACGCTCGATGTCACATACATTCCAACCAATGGCGAGCGTGCGATGACGTTGGCCAAGGTGTGGGAGCAACGCAATCTCGGGGCGCATCCGTCGATCAAAGTGCAAGCCGGTGGCACGATTTCCGTAAGGGTCGACATCGAGACGGAAAAACCGGGGGTTTGGTATCCGATGGTGATCTATTGGAGCATGGGCACGAAATAGGGTGAACTCGATCTCGCTCCAGCAACCACCGCCAGCTCGAGCGGCCTGAATTCTCACGCAAAGGCGCCAAGCGCGGAACCTTTGCGTCTTGGCGAGAGCAAAACGTCGGAATCATTTAGAACGACTGGCGTTCGCCTACCCCCGTCCCCGCCGGCTCACCAGATATTCCACCAGCGCCTTGTCGAACTGCATGCTGGTGTCGATCCCGACGTAGTCGATGCCGCTCTTGAAGCACTCGCGGCGATACATGTCGCAAAAGCCTTGCACCTCGGCCAGGTAGTCGCGGCGGAAGCCGCCGGCGTCGACTTGCAGCTTCTCTTCGCTTTCGGGCTCTTCGAACTCGACGATGCCGTCGAAGGGGAAATGGACTTCGGCCTCGTCGAGCACGTGAAACAAAATCACGTCGTGCCCGCCGTGCCGCAAGCGCCGCAACGCCCGCAAGATGGGATCGGGCTCGGCCAGCAGGTCGGTGAAGAGCATCACCAGGCTACGGTGCTTGAGCATGGCGGCGATCTGCACGAGGCTCTTGGCGATCTCGGTTTTTCCGGACGGCTTCAACTTGGCCAACAGCGACAGCACGTTGCCCAGCTGCGCGCGTTTCGACCGCGGCGGCAGGCTGTCGCGAATCCGTTCGTCGAAGGTGATCAGCCCCACCGGGTCTTGCTGGTGGACCATCAGGTAGCAGAGCGCCGCGGCCAGGCAGATGGCGTAGTCGAACTTGGTCAGCTCCTGGCGATAGGTGTAGGCCATCGAGCGGCTGAGGTCCATCACCAGGTAGCCGGTGATGTTCGTCTCGGCCTCGAACTTCTTGACGTAATACTTGTCGGTCTTGGCAAACACGAGCCAGTCGATGTCTTGCGGGTTGTCGCCGACGGTGTACTTGCGGTGCTCGCTGAATTCGACCGAGAAGCCGTGGAACGGACTGGCGTGCAGGCCCTGCAAAAACCCCTTCACGATGAACTGCGCGCGCAGGTCGAGCCGGCTGATCTGTCGGATGACTTCCGGCTTGAGGTATTTCTCGGCGGTGTTCATCAGTGCGCCGGCAACTTCTTGCGGGCCGGCACGTCGTGGACCACGTCCCAGGCCAGGCCCAGTTTCTCCATCGCCAAGATGGTCCAGTAGGTGACGTCGATCTCCCACCATTTGTGGCCGTGACGGGCCATCCGCTGAAAAGCGTGATGATTGTTGTGCCAGCCTTCACCGTAGGCCAGCAGCCCGACCCACCACAGGTTGCGGCTGTCGTCGGTCGTCTCGTAGTTGCGGTAGCCCCAAATATGGCTGGCGGAATTCACGAACCAGGTGACGTGCAACACGCCCACCAGCCGCACGAACATGCCCCAAACCACGAACGACAGGCCGGTATACCAGTCCCAGCCCAGCCAGCCGACGGCCAGCAACAACGCGGTCATCAGCACGTGCGAGGGGAGGAACATTTTGTGCAGCCATTGGAGGCTGCGTTCTTTCACCAGGTCGGGGGCGTAGCGCCGGGTCAGTTCTTCCTCGTATTTCTTGCCGAAGTTCGGCATGAACCACAGCATGTGGCTCCACAGGCCGCCCTCGCGCGGCGAATGCGGGTCGCCTTCCTGATCGCTGAAGACGTGGTGTTTGCGGTGATTGGCTACCCAGGTCACCGCGGAGCCTTCGCCCGACAGGCCGCCCAACAGCGCCAGCAAGAAGCGGACGGGCCGATACGTAGAGAAACTTCCGTGCGTAAGCTGGCGGTGATAGCCCAGGCACACGCCGATGCCACCCGTCAGCCAGTGCAGCACGGCCATGAGCGCCACCGCTTTCCAGGTGAAGTAGAAGGGCGCGGCCAGAACGCCCAGGTGGACCACCGCGATCCAGATGACCACCGGCCAGTCAATGCCGTTGTTCCAGGGGCTTTCGACGGACGCCACGGCGCGGGCCGCTTGGGCCGATCGTTTGCCGGCCGCTTTACGATGCTTACGGCGCCGACGCTTCGGGGCGACCAGGGCGGTGGAAGAAGCAGAAGGGGATCCGAGCTCCGTGGCGTCAACATAAATCGCCTGTGGTTCGGTCGTCACTAAATCTCGCGGCTGTGTCACCATGAATCTCCGTGGATGAATCGTTCGTTGCCACGACAAGGGCAACACTGGAATTCTAAGAGAAGATCGGCCATCGAGTGTCACCAGCCCGTCGCGGCAATGTAAAACCTCTGTAAAACCATGTCGCCAACAGCTAAGCTGACGGTTTATTCAGCCGTAAGAGGTCTCAGGTTTCAGGCTTCAGGCGTCAGGAAAGGGGCAACCCATCGTGTCTGATGTCTGATGCCTGATGCCTGACGCCTTGCACATGGTGGGCCGGCGCTCGCAAGCTCGCGGGTCCCACCCTACAATTTTCAACCGAGACTATTGTGAAACTCGTAGCGACGATCTTACTGACGCTGTCCTTCGATGCGGCCGCTGGAGCCGAGTGGCCGCAGTTTCGCGGACCCGACGGCCAAGGTCATGCTCCACAGCGCGGCCTGGCGACGTCGTGGAGCGAAACCGAAAACATTGCCTGGAAAGTCCCCGTTGCCGGCCGAGGGTGGTCGTCGCCCGTCATCGGCAACGGTCAGATATGGCTGACCACGGGCCTGGATCAAGGCCATTCGCTGCACGCGGTTTGTCTCGACGAAGCGAGCGGGAAGTTGGTCCACGACATCGAGGTGTTCCATGCCGAGAATCCCGGCACGGTTCACTCCAAGAACAGTTTTGCTTCGCCCACCGCCGTGTTGGAGGGCGATCGCGTCTATGTCCACTTCGGCGATCTGGGAACCGCCTGCCTGACGACCCGCGGCGACGTGGTCTGGCGAACGAACGAATTGAAGTATGAGCACCGTCATGGCCCGGCCGGCTCACCCGTGCTGTACGGCGATCTGCTGATCGTGAGCTGCGATGGCACCGACGTGCAATATGTGGCGGCGCTCGACAAGCAATCGGGCAAGCTGCGGTGGAAAAGCGACCGCAAAGGACGCATGGCGTATTCGACTCCCTTGGTCATCACGGTCGACGGCGAGGACCAGCTCATCAGCACCGGCGGCGATCAGGCCATCGCCTACGTGCCCGACACCGGCCAGGAAATCTGGCGGGTGCGGTACGACGGCTATTCGGAGGTGCCGCGGCCGGTCTTTGGCCAAGGGCTTCTGTTTCTGGCCAGCGGCTACGACACGCCCTGGCTCTATGCGGTGCGGCCCGATGGCCACGGCGACGTGACCGACACGCACGTCGTCTGGAAGCTGCAACACGGCGCGCCGCTGAATCCCTCGCCGCTGGTCGTGGACGACGCGTTGTTTCTCGTCAGCGATAAGGGAATCGCGAGCTGCCTCGACGCCAAGAGCGGCGAGAAGCATTGGCAGAAGCGATTGCCCGGCAACTATTCGGCCTCGCCCTTGCTGGCCGACGGCAGGATTTACATCACCAACGAGTCGGGCCTGACCACGGTGATTGCACCGACGACCGACTACACCGAGTTGGCGGCCAATCAAATCGACGGCGAGACGCTGGCCTCCTTGGCCGTTTCGGGCAAAGCGATCTTCCTGCGCAGCGACACGCACTTGTATCGCATCGAGGGAAAGTAGTGTCGGACATGATTGCCGAAGTCATCTCCATCGGCGACGAGCTGGCCAGCGGCGAACGGCTCGATACCAACAGCCAGTGGCTCAGCCAGCGGCTCGGTGAACTGGGCGTTGTGGTGCGGTATCACACGACGGTGGTCGACGACCTGGAAGCCAACATCGAAGTGTTTCGCCAGGCCGTTCGACGGGCCGACATTGTGGTGGCGACGGGCGGCCTCGGCCCGACGGCCGACGATTTGACGCGCGAGGCGCTGGCCGGCATGTTGGGGGTGCCACTGGAGCTCGACGCGGCGTCGCTGGAACAGATCCGTGCGCTGTTCGCTCATCGAAAACGAGACATGCCCGAACGCAACGTGGTGCAGGCCATGTTTCCGCTCGGCAGCCGCGCGATTCCGAACGCTCACGGGACGGCGCCGGGGATCGAAGTCACCGTGCCGCCGCCGGCGGGCCGCCCGTCGCGCGTGTTCGCCTTGCCCGGCGTGCCCGCCGAAATGAAGGAAATGTGGCAGGCCGGCGTGGTGCCGCGACTGATCGAGCAAGGCGCGGGGCGGCAGATGATTCGCCACCGGCGGATCAAGTGTTTCGGAGTCGGCGAGAGCGACCTGGAGCAGATGTTGCCCGATCTGATACGCCGGGGACGCGTGCCGTCGGTGGGCATCACGGTCAGTGCGGCGACCATCACCTTGAGGATCACGGCGGGCGGCTGCACGCCGGAGGAGTGCCTGGCGGCGACCGCACCGACGGAGGCCACGATTCACCAGTGTCTTGGCACGCTGGTTTTCGGCTACGGAGACGACGAGTTGGAACACGCCGTCGTGCGGCTGTTGGCCGAGGGCGGCGAAACGCTGGCCACGGTGGAGTGGGGCACGGCCGGCCTGGTGGCTCAGTGGCTGGGCGACGTTGCCGCCGCCGACGCGGTCTTTCGCGGCGGTTTGACCGTGGGCAGCGCTGAGGCGGTGGGCCGCTTATTCCCGACCGTGGAGAGGACGATCAAACAGCACGGCGAGATCAGCGGCGAAGTAACGGCGGCTCTGGCCTCGGCTTGCCGGCAGCAGTTCGACGCCGATTACGGCCTGGCGGTCGGAAAGTTCCCTGTTTTCGACGCCCAGACGAGCGACCCGCCGCTGTATTACTTCGCCTTGGCGTCAGCGGATGGCGTAATGGTGCGGTCCTCGCCGTTCGCCGCCCATCCGGCGATTTTGAAGGCCAGGGCCGGCAAGCAGGCATTGAACTTGTTGCGATTGCGGCTGCTTCAAGGCGGAAGCGATACATTAGGCGGCCGAGCATGAGGCATTGGCGGTGGCTAGGGCAGAGCTTGGCCCAGTGGAGGCTGGCACTTCGTTCATCTTGGCGGCCAAGCGATGCCCCGGTTGGACGTCACCGGGGCATCGCTTGGCCGCCGCGCTCTTGAAGGGCAGCCGCGATCTGGCCCTGCCCCAGCCACCAGGCTTAGTTTCGACACCCGAGTGACGCAGCGTATATACTGACGTAGAGGCTTTTCCCTACTCACGCTTTCCTTTCCATGCCGACTTTGACCGCCCGGCCGCAGGCCGGCGCTTTTCAACTCGCCGACTACAAGTCGCTTGACAACGAGACCCTCCAACGCCGCATCACCGCGGTCCGGGCGGAAATGGGCCCCCGGCTGCTGATTCTGGGGCACCACTATCAGCAGGACGAGGTCATCGCCATGTCCGATCTGCGTGGCGACAGCTACCAGCTCAGCAAGATGGCGGCGGAGAGCAGCGACTGCCGGGCAATCGCTTTCTGCGGCGTCCATTTTATGGCCGAAACGGCCGACATCCTGGCCAACCGGCCGGAGAAGCTGGCGGCCCGCCGCGGCCAGCGCGTCACGGTGGTGTTGCCCGACCTGGCGGCCGGCTGCTCGATGGCCGATATGGCCATGATCGAGCAGGTCGAAGCCTGCTGGGACGAACTGGGCGAGGTGCTCGACACCGCGGACATCACGCCGGTCACCTACATCAACTCGGCGGCCAGTCTGAAGGCGTTCTGCGGACGGCACGGGGGCATCGTTTGCACGTCGAGCAATGCGGCCGCCGTGCTCAAATGGGCCTTTCAGCGGACGCGGCGGGTGCTGTTCTTTCCCGACCAGCATCTCGGCCGTAACACGGCCTTTGCGATGGGCATTCCGCTGGACGAAATGGCTGTCTGGAATCCGCACGCCGACCAGCGGGGCGGCAACAGCGACGAGGCGTTGCGGAGCAGCAAGGTGCTGCTATGGCAGGGACATTGCAGCGTTCACGCCATGTTTCGACCCGAGCACGTCGACCAGTTCCGCGCCAAGTTTCCCGGCATCCAAGTTCTGGTCCATCCGGAGTGCAGCCGTGAGGTGGTGGCCAAGGCCGATGTTTACGGCTCGACGGGCAAGATCATTCGCGACGTCGAGTCGGCCCCGGCCGGCACAAAGTGGGCCATCGGCACGGAGCTGCACCTGGTGGAGCGGCTGAAGCAGGAGCATCCTGAACAGGAGATACACTTCCTATCGCCGGTGGTCTGCATGTGTGCCACGATGTACCGCATCGACCTGGCGCACCTTTGCTGGAGCCTGGAGAATCTCGCCGCTGGCACGCCGGTGAACGTGATTCACGTCGACGACGAAGTCGCCCGCTGGTCGCTGGTGGCTCTGGAGCGGATGCTGGCGCTATCGTAGCCCGCAAGTAGCCCGCTTGCTCCGCAAGCGGAGGGGCGCGTGGCGGCAGTGGAAGACAATGCAAGGGAGACCTCGAGCGATTTGAAAGCCGTTCCGCTCACGGAGTGAGCGGGCTACGATTGCCCTATCGCAGGCAAAGCCATACCGACTAAACTGCGACAATGACGCTCGTGGACCACAGTGAAGCACAAACCAACGACTGCCCGGCCGCCGGCAAGCGGCCGAATGTCATCCGGCGGCTTTACCACTGGGTATTGCGCTGGGCCGAAACCCCTTATGGCACGCCGGCATTGGTGTTGCTCTCGTTCGCCGAAAGCTCATTTTTTCCAATTCCGCCTGACGTTTTGCAGATCGCCCTCTCGGTCTCCAGGCCGCGACGGGCTTTTTATTATGCCGCGGTGAGCGCGGTGGCTTCGGTGCTGGGTGGGATCGCAGGCTGGTATATCGGCCGCTGGCTCTGGTTGAGCGTCGACGACTTTTTCTTCCATTACGTGCCCGGTTTCTCGCACCAGAATTTCGAGAACGTCGAAGAGCTTTACGGCAACAATGCTTTTTTGGCAATCCTGGCAGCGGCTTTCACGCCGATCCCCTACAAGGTTTTCACGATTACCGCGGGCGTTTGCCACCGCACGGTGTCGCTGGAGACGCTCATCGTGGCATCGGCGCTGGGCCGCTCCGGACGCTTCTTTCTGGTGGCGACTGCGATGTTTTTCTTCGGCGAACGGGCCAAGACGATGCTGGAGCGGCACTTCGAGTGGATCACGCTGGCGCTGTTTGGCCTGCTCGTAGCCGGCTTTTTCGCCATCCGCTACCTGGTGCAATAGGCGGGAGGTGGATGGCCTTCCCAGGCCGTGACCGCACGGACTTGACGGGCTAGGAAGCCCATCCTCCGACAGCCGCTACCAGGCGAACTGCTCGACGCGCGACAAGAGCGAGTGCAGCACGTCGGGCCGCACGGGCTTGAGCAGGTGCAGATCGAAACCCGCGTCGCTCGAGCGACGGCGGTCTTCCGCCTCTGCAAACCCGCTAATGGCCACCAACGCCACGTTGTCGAAACCCAGCTTCTGCCGCAGGCATCGGCCGACTTCGCAGCCGTCGATGTCGGGTAGGTGCAAGTCGAGCAGGGCCACGTGCGGGCGATATTCCGCCGCTTCGTCCAGGGCCTCGGCACCGGTCTGACAGACACGGGCGTCGCAACCCCAGCGATGCAGCGTGTGCCGAAGCATTTCGGCGGAGTCTTGATGGTCTTCGACCACCAGCACGCGGACGTGATTCAGCGATTTCGGCCGTTGATTCTCCGACGTCATGGTGCGTCCTCCGTGTTCCGCCGGGACTGTGATCGATGCAGTCCATCATACCGGCGGCGACGGAGATTGCTAGTGTCTGGCCGAACGATTTTCGGCGCGCTCGGCGGCGACGTTACACGTGTGCGGCGGTCATGGTGACAAATCGCGGTGGCTGGGGCAGAGCCGCGCGATTGACCCCTACTGCGTCTGACGCTCTGTCGCGGCGATGCCCCGGTAGCGCCACCACCGGGACCTCGCTGGCCGGCGGCGCGCGTTGCCTGATCGCCAGGTCGCACTCGGCTCCCGGCACGCCGGGGCCCCAGCCACCGTACCGAACTTTGCGAGCACCAAACGACGAATGAAGGGTCCCTAGCGCAAGGGCGTCCAGTGCTTTCCCGTGGTCGTGCTTTGGGCGTCGGTTTGCCGGTCTTCGTCGTCGGCCGGTTCTACCGCCTTGGCCCCGGTGCCCGGCAAACTTGGCCCCGTTTCCGCGTCGTGCCCATCGGCAACGTTCGGCTCCGGCGGGGTCTTGGTCACGCGATCGTCCGGCGCGTCGGCGGCAGCGGGCGGATCGACCTCGATCTGCTTCTCGACCTGCAAACGCCGACCGTCGGCCGTGGTATAGCGGACATAGAGGTTCAATACGCGGTGCGTCGGCGGCGAATGCGGCCAGCGGAGATCGAAGTGGAGTCCGTCGCCCAGCGGCGTCCGCTTGACATGAGCGGCGGCGTCTTCGGTCTTGAAGTCCCAACGGGCGATGCGGGCCGCTTCGCCTTCGAGGGCGGGGTCGAGAATCACGACCGAGACCTCGCCGGGCACTTCCACCAGCTCGCCGGCCGCGTTCAGCGGCTCGATGACGAGCATCACCCCCTCGTCGCCCGGATGGCCGTCGACGTTGTGCCCGCCCGTCAGCTTGCGGTTGAGCGTAATCTGCATGACCACCTGGTCGATGGGGCCGCGCCGGGTCGAGGCCTTGCGCAGCCGGCCGCCGGGCACGGATGCCGCTTTCGCCCGGCCGCTGCGCTTCTTTGCCAGGTGCTCGCCTTCCGGCACGAGTGGATCCGGCGGGGCAATGACGGGCGCACCCTCATAAGGCACGGCCGCGCCCGGCTCGACCACGGGAGGCGCCGGTTCGTCGGCGGGCCTGACGGGCGGTTTGCCCGAAGTACGAGAGCGTCCCAGCTCGGCCAGCAGCGATTCATTTTCGCGCTGGCAGGAATCGAGCCGCGTCTGGTACTCGTCGACCAGGTCCTGGAGCTGGTAGATCTCGTTTTCCTGAGACAGGTTCTCGCGTTCGAGCAGTTCCTTTCCGACATTCGACCGACAGCCAATGGCCACCGCCAAACAGGCGGCCACGGCGCACCGCAAAAGTAGCTTCATTTTCGGCCTCGCGCAGCTTCATGCACCGTCGCCCGGCCGGAACGGCGGAGGACGGCTCGCACGGTTGGGATTCCATTCGACTTGGTTTGGCGCGGCCCGTGGCGGGAAGCGGGCCGGTCTGTGTTGTTGGTAGGGTGGCACCAGCGAGCTTGCGAGCGCCGGCCCACCATCGGCGGTCCTGGTGGGCCGGCGCTCGCAAGCTCGCTGGTCCCACCCTACGTTGCTTTGGGCGTTTCGATGTGCTCGATCACGCGGTCGATCAACTTGTAGTCGAGTGCCTCGTCGGCCGACATGAAGCGATCGCGGTCGGTGTCTTGTTCGATCTTTTCCAGGGGATGGCCGGTGTGCTTGAGCAGAATCGCATTCAGCTTCTGCTTGACCTTCTTGAATTCCTTGGCGTGAATCATGATCTCTTCGGCGGTGCCTTCCATGCCGGCCAGCGGTTGGTGGATCATGATCCGCGAATTGGGCAGGGCGTGACGCTTGCCGGAGGTGCCGGCCGTGAGCAACACCGCCCCCATCGACGCCGCCTGGCCGATGCAGTAAGTGGCCACGTCGCAGGCCACGAACTGCATGGTGTCGTAAATGGCCAGCCCCGCGCTGACGCTGCCGCCCGGCGAATTGATATACAGGTGGATGTCGGTCTTGGGGTCTTCCGATTGCAAAAAGAGCAATTGGGCGACGATGGAGTTGGCCACCTCGTCGTTGACGCCCGAACCAAGAAAGACGATACGGTCCTTCAACAGCCGGCTATAGATATCCATAGCCCGCTCTTCGCGGCCGCTTTTCTCGATGACGAAGGGAATCAAGGTCATTGCGTTTTCAGCTTTCGTCTTCTTCCTGGGCGACGGGCGGACGAGTCAAAATGTCGTCCACGAGGTGATAGTCTTTGGCCGCTTGGGCGTGCATGTAGAAGTCGCGGTCGGTGTCCTTGCGAATGCGGTCGATCGGCTGCCCGGTGTGCTGCGCGAGGACTTCGTTCAAGACTTCGCGGGTTTTGAAGATCTCGTCGGCCTGAATCTCGATGTCCGAAACCTGCCCGCCCACTTGCCCGTAGGGCTGGTGAATCATCATTTTGGCGTGCGGCAGGGCGAAACGTTTGCCCGCCGTGCCGCCGGCCAGCAGCACGGCCGCGCCGCTGGCGGCCAGACCGACGCAGTAGGTGGCGACCGGACACGTCAACATCTGCATCGTGTCGTAGATCGCCAGGGTCGCCGTCACACTGCCGCCGGGCGAGTTGATGTAAAAGTGGATGTCCTTGCGGCGGTTCTCGCTCTGCAAGTACAGCAGCTTCATTACCAGTTCGTTGGCGTTGCCGTCGTGGATCTCTCCTTGCAACAGAATAATGCGGTTCTCCAGCAGCAGGTCGCCCAGAGTCATCTGGCGCTGTCGCTGGTAGTCGCGGTAGTTGGCTTGAGGAGCGGCCGGGGAGGGCCAATAAGGGCTGTCCATGATGGTTTGTCTTGGTGATTTCCGTGGCTGCGCAGCTACTTGTGCTGATCGACTCGGTGCGGCGCTTCGCCGGGCATGTCGGGGTTGTGGGCTTCGGGAATTTCGACTTCTTCGCCGCCCGCCGTTTGATCGACCGCCACGGCTTCGCCGCCCTCCAGCTCGTAAGGCACTTCTTTGATGATGGCGTGCTCCAGAATCAGGTCGATCGCCTTGCGTTCGATAATCTGATTGCGGAGCGTGTCCATCAGGTTGCGCTTTTCCAACTGGGCCCGCACGCGACGCGGACTCTCGCCGCTCTGCTGGGCGATGCGCGCGATCTCCATATCGTAGTCTTCCGGCTGTTCTTCGATCTTCTCCTCCTCGGCGATGCGTTCGAGGATGAAGTGTTCTTTCAGGGCGCGGGCGGTATTGACGCGGCTGTTTTGCCGCAGCTCGTTTTCGTGCAAGCGGATCTCATTGTCGCTGAATCCGCTGCTGCGGAGTTCCAAAAGCGCTCGTTCCATCTCGCGCTGCGATTGCCGCTTGAGCAGGCCGGGTGGAAGGTCCCAGTTGGCCGCCTCGGTCAGCGACGCCAGAATCTGCTGCCGGGCACGCTGCTGCTGCTCATACTTCAGCCGCCGCTCGAGCATGTCTTTGATCGCGTCGCGCAAGTCGGCTTCGGATCCGAAATCGCCGATCTGTTCCAGGAACGTCTTGGTCAGTTCGGGCAACTCCAGCTTCTTGACTTCCAGCACCTCGAACTCGGCCGTGATCGTCTTGCCCTGCAACTCTTGGTTGGGAGCGTCGACCGCCAGCTTGGCCTGGCCGACACGTTTTTCGCCCGCCACCGCACCTTGCATCAGCCGATCGAAACCCTCGACCTTTCCATCGCGGAAGCTCAACGTGGGCCGAATGAGGATCACTTCTTCGCTGACGCTCGAAATGAGCGTTTCGCCGTGCTTGAAGGCGATATTCAGCGTCAGATAATCGCCCGTTTCGGCCGGTCCGTCGAACGGCACCAGCCGGCCGTGCTTGGCCAGCAGCTCCTTCATCTGGCGCTCGATGTCCTTGGCAGTGAACTCGCGCACCGGCCGCTCGATCTGCAGCCCCTTCCAGTTCGGCAGGGCAAATTCCGGCCGCACTTCGATATCGAACTCGAAAACCAGCGGACCGGTTTCCGGAACTTCCACCGCGGTGGGGTCGAAATCAGGCTCGCTGATGGGCGACAACTCGTGGCTCTCGGAAATCTGCCCCAGGCTGTCCATCAACAGCGAGCCCTTCACCTGCTCGCCGACCTCTTTGCGAAAGCGGAGTTGCACCAGCTTGCGCGGAGCGCGGCCCGCGCGAAAGCCGGGCACGACCGCTTTATCCATCATGTCGCTGTAGGCCAGGTCGAGATAGCGGTCGACCTCGTTGCGCGGAATGGTGACGGTGACATGCCGTTCGCACGCGCTGCGCGAGTCGATTTTGACTTCGAGCTCCAGCTTGGGTTTTTCTTCGCCCTCGCCGGAAGCGGTTTCGCCGGAAGTGTTTTCTTCGACGGCGGCCGAGCCGAGTTGTTCTTCGTCAGGTGCCATATACGCCTCAATAAGCCGCAATTTGTGGTGCAGGCGTCCCGCCTGCCGCCGAGCAGGCGGGACGCCCGCACCACAAGTAAATGCAAAAAGAGCGGGTGATGGGATTCGAACCCACGACAACCACCTTGGCAAGGTGGCGCTCTACCAACTGAGCTACACCCGCTCGACCGCCCTCCCTCGCAGAAGACGACGGCAAACAACTCCCCCCGGCACCGCCGACAGCGGTGGCGCAAAGAGAGTCCGAACCAAAGGATTATAGATTGGTGGTAACGGCTTGCAAGGGCAATCAGTTTGCCCTTTTCGCCGGTGCGCCGGTTCAGTAAGATTCCCGGCCGTTGCCGCAATCGCCTCCGTGAGGAACAGGCGTTCCCCATCCCGCCGGCGAGCCAAGTGAACATCATCGTTCGTTGGTCGTTTGCCGCGCTCGTCGCTGCTGACGGCCTGGGAAGGCCGCCCCACGGCGACGCGGTGCGCGCCGATCGGCCGCGGTTCCGAGCGCAGAGGCCCGAAAACCGCCTTGTGACCGGCACAAATCCAATTGCCAAAGATCAAACGTCAGGCGCGCAAGCCCGATCGGCCGGCATGGGAAAAGCGATCGCGGGCCGTCTTCCTTTTGCCGTTACCAGTAATACGCGAGACACCGGCCGCGAATTCCAAAAAAATTCCGCCGACCACCAGCCAGCCGTTTGCTCCGCGCCATGCGACACGCGTGTCGCCTCGGCGCGTGCCGCCGCAGACGAACGGGCCGCAGGCACTTTGGCTGCGCGCAGCCAAAGTGCCGACCGTAGCCCTTTCGCTGGAGCGAGAGGAAAGCCGTTTACTCCGCGCTCATGCGACACGCGTGTCGCCTCGGCGCGTGTCGCCGGAGACGAACGGGCCGCGGGCACTTTGGCAGCACGCTGCCAAAGTGAGCAGGATGACGGATGAAACCCCTCCAACGGATAAGTCGCAAACCCTTGTCGGCAAATATGTTGCGCTTCCGCGACGGAATGCGTCGCTAGCCGTTTCCACGATGCCGCCTTCAGGGTATTTCGAAGATGGCCAACTCGCGCCAAACAAAGCCCACGATGAACACCGAGTTTGCGACCGTTGGCAGCCTTCGAACTCACTTGGCAGCCTTCACTGACCACTGACAACAACCAACTTTTCACCGGCCAGGGGGCCAGGTTGTCGACGCGGGGCGGCGAATACTGCCGCATCAGGTTTAGTCCCAGATAAGACCCATTAAATAATGGGACTTATCCCCTTTTCCGAGTCCCCTTTTCCGAGTCCAGGACAAAGACGTATCAGCCCCGGCCGGTACGTCGCGTGTACATTCCCAAACCGGACGGCAAGCAGCGTCCGCTCGGTATTCCGACGATCAAAGACCGCGTCGTGCAAACGGCGCTGTCGATCGTGCTGGAACCGATCTTCGAAGCGGACCTGCAAGACGAGCAATATGGGTTCATCCGAAAAGTGCGTACCTGAAAGCCGCGGGTACGCCACGGATGGATTTTCTAAGGCATAACTCCGATGTCCAAAGGGAGTTGCGGAAAAGCGTCGATACGCGGTAGGCTGAGCTGGCCCGGAGAAACGGAGTCAGGCTCTGCGGGGACGCAACCTGACAAGGGATATTCGGGCCTCCGATGCGCCAAAGGCGCTTCAGGCCTCTGGCGGCAGCCGTCGCCGGAGGCCGTTTTCTTGCTGCCCTTTGGACATCGGAGCCATGCCTCAAAAAATCCAAGTCCGATCCTCTCTGACGCCAACGATTTGCGGAAAAAGTACGCAGGATCCGGATGAACCCCAATATGCTTATCGGGCCGAACGCAGCGCCTTGGACGCCGTGCAAGCGGTACACAAGCTGCTGAACTTGGCACGCGACCGGCTCGCAAGAAGATTCGCCGTCTGTGCGAATCGGTGGGCGAGGCCACCAACCAACGTACTCGGCATCTGGACGAAGCAACGATGGTAGGCCGCCTGAACCGCAAGTTGCGGGGCTGGGCGAACTACTTCAAGCTTGGTCTGGTTAGTCCAGCCTATCGTCACGTAGACCGCTACGTGAAGAACCGGCTCCGCCGGTGGTTGTGCCAGAAGCACAAAGGGCCGGGTCGGGGCATCGCACGCCACCCCGACACCTACCTCTATGACGAATTGGGGTTGGTCCAGCTCTTACTTCTCAACGAGTCTCCCGGCCAGACCGAGCTACTCTTTAGTTAGTCATCCGACGAGCTCGGCCCGACGATGGATGTCGGGACGAAGTCAAGTTCGTATCGGTGCATTATTAGGGCCCGCCGACCGAAAAGCAAGTTTTCCTGCGCCGCGGGCAACGCGGCATTCGCGAAGAACTGGATGCCTGTCAATGGTGCCACGTCTGCTGATTTCAGTGCGGTGGGGAATCCGCTTGTTGCCCACCACGCGGGGGCCTATCATTAAAATGAGACGTCGGCGGCAGGCTCGCGCATCATTTTGATGGACCTGAAACGCCGTGGAACGACTTATTGGGATCGCCAATGAAGATGCGGCGGCTCTGGGCCACGCTATCCGACGAATTGAGATCGAGGGGGAGCGCGCGATCGAATCCGTGGAGGCCTTTGGATCAAGGGCTGGAGGAGCGTTCCGGGGGCGCGGGCCGTTACCAACGTCCGACCTCGACGTTTACGTCACGGTCCGGAGCAGCGTCGTCAATTCGGCGGCGAAGCTCGTGTCGGTAATCGACGAGATTGAAGACGTCGGCTCGCTATTTCGCACCGCGACGGGAATCGCAGTGAACTCAATCGTTGAAATCGATGTCGTCGCTGCCAGTCACAAGCGGCAGCTTTTGCTTACGCCCTTTATTGCGATTTGAGGACCGATGGCAGACATGATCAGGATAGACGTGAACGGCGCCGCCGTTGAAGCCGGACGATTTGAAATGCACTATCAGGCAGACCCGTACCCCGGCGGGGCGCGCTACGCGCTGTCTGTTGTGGACAAGGAACTGATCGAAATAATTTCTCGGCGTCTTAAGCTTCCAGTGCGTCATCCGCCATCGCGAACGGACACGAACTCGGTGTTCAACATGTTGAGATTGTATGTGTCGCTACAGGGATGCCGCGGGACGCCACTGTTCTGGGCCAACAACATCGAGACGATCAGCCTGGAGGGCACCACGCTGAGAATCGGCGGCGTTTGTTCGCCCCACATCGATGGCAGGTCGTTCGGCGACATAAAAAGCGCTGGAGGCGCTGCCGCGCCCACGGAGACGGGAAAAACGCCGGTTAAGGCTGCGGGCGAATAGCGCATTACCGCTTTTCCGAGACTTCATCCAGCATGGCAGGGGATGCCGCCACGCGGTGCCCCGCCTCACGCAGTCGATCGAGGATCTGAGTTGAGCGGCTCGCGGGTAGAATGAGTGGAATAAGAACGTCGGAATCGAAGACGACCACCATCGCTTATTCGTCGTCTTGTAAGAGGCGGTCGAGTTCTTCCTGCGATTTGCCTTGGGCTTGCAATCGCTCGCCAACGCGCTGTTGAAGCGTCGCCAGCCGGACTCGGGCCGCTTGCTGTTCCGATGCGGGCGCCTCTTGGTAAGGAATGACACCGAAGCAGACCCGGCCTCGCTCATCTTCGACAAGCACGCCGCCTGTCTTTGGAACTTGGCTGAGAAAGAGCCTCACCGGCTCGCTAAGCTGGTCCATGCTGATCTTTTGCATTGGGCGTCCCGCGTTGCCATAGTATTTAAGTTACTTTCAGCATAGCACGGCAGGCGCGTCATTCGATAGCCCCGCACGAAGGGTGTGCAAATCGCCGCGGCGATCCTTCCGACCATGTGATGAACTTCGCCTACAACGTGTTGTTCGACGGTGCTCGACTGGAAGACATCAAAGGGCGGCGTCAGAACGAGGCCGATCTGAATGCCCTGGGCACGCCAGCTCGAAGAACCGCGCCTCGCCCGACTTGCCGGCCTTCAGTTTTTGGCGGGAGAAAGCAGCGCGTCGAGTTCCCAAAGCTCCGCCGTGCCGACCGGTCTGCCGACGAACAGCCGCTTGCCGTCGCCACTGAAAGCGGCGGACGTTACCTTCATTGGCACGCTCGGCCCGCGGACGTTGCCCGTCTCCGCGTCGCGCAGTTCCAAACCGGTCGACCGGACGTGACAGCACAGCAAGTCGCCGCGCGGGCTGAAAGCGACGCCGTTTTCAGCCAGCCGGTCGGATAGCTTAAACTCCTTGAGCACTTGGCCACTGGGCACCTCGACTAGTTGCAACCGAGGGTCCGAGTAAGTGTATTTGGGCTTGCCGTCGGCGCCGGGCATTTCCGACATGGTGGCCATCGCCACGGCGAACACCTTGCCGTCGGCACGGAAACAAGCCGCGTCGATCCGGGATCCAACGAACTCCGTTCGTACGGACCGATCCGGGCTGCCCGCTGCGCTGCCCGTGCCCGCGCCGGTGTTCCAAAGGCAGAGTGCGTAACCGTTTCGAAAGGCCGCCAGACGCCGGAGATCGGGGCTGAACACGAACGCCTCCTTAGGGTGCAGTGAACCTGTCCAGTCAGGAGGCGCCACCTGGGTGTCGCGCTTGCGTCGCTTCGCTAGTCCTTAAATAAGCGTATCCCGATCGCTTTTTGGCCACAATTCCGCGACCGGCAGCCGCGCAGCGGCGACCTGGTCGGCGTCGAGCGCCGGAGTTGGAGGCTCGGTTTGTCGGTCGTGCATCAGTTCTTTCGGGGTCAGGTGCCGCGGCGGGCCGGAACATCCAGATTCCGGCGTCAGTTTGGCGCGGCAAGCGTCGGCCGTACGACGCTCGACGCGCCCGCTCCTCAGCAACGCAACGGGCAAGCCAGCCGAGCGGCCAGGCGAAA
>DATLUO010000225.1 GCA_035533075.1 Pirellulales bacterium
CTAGTTCTTGAATAGGAGTGCCAGAAGCTCACTGGCGAGTCGCCCGGCATCCGAGGATCATTGCACTTCACAAATGATAACGCTTAGGCCGTCATTATTCATCGCCGCGTTGCTCGGAGTCCGGATCCTGCAGCAAGGCCCGCAAACGCCGCACGGCGCGCAAGTAACGCATTCCGGCCGCCGGCTCGGTCAGCCCCAACGCTTGGGCCGTCTCCTGGTTCGAGAGCTGCTCGAAGTGCCTGAGCAAGATGACTTCGCGGTCGTTCTCTTCGAGTTCTTCCAGCGCGGCCTGAAAGCGGCGCTCCAGCTCGTGTCGCGTGGCGGCCGCGGCGGGCGTCAGTTCGCGGTCGCAAAGCTGGGCGGCCAGGTCCATCGTCGAATGGTCGAGCGTTCCCCGTGCGGCCAACGGCTGCTCCCGGTCGAGACTACGCCGGGCGGCCACCCGGTGCCGGCGGTGGGCGTCGATCAGCCGGTCACGGGCAATCTGGTGCAGCCAGAGCCGGAACGGCAACTGCGGGTCGTTGAGATAGTCGGGCAGGCGCCGGTTGGCCTCAATCAGCGCGTCTTGCACGATGTCACTGGCGTCGACTCGCTGCTGCAAGGCCCGGTCCATCCGCAAAGCCACCATGCGGCGCAAGGCATCGCGATGCCGGTCGAGCAACTCGTTGATCGCCTCGCGCTGGCCCGCTCGGGCCTGCGATAAAAGCTCCTGCGTTTGTTCGGCGTCGGGCCACATGAGGGTTCGGGGTCCAGGATTCAGGGTTCATACAACAGCGGAAAAAAGGTTCCCTCCATTCGTTGGCCGGCGGGCACGGGAGGCACGCCTTCGAGCATCGGGTCGTTCGACGCGGAACGCACTCCGTCGCGAAAAACGTTGATCACGGCCGCCCGGCGCGGCCCGTCGGTGCGGTTCTCGTACGAGCCGTGGACCATCAGCGGATGATGGAACGACGCTTCTCCACGCTTCAGCTCGATGGCCACGGGCTTGAACGCCGCCCGCTGCTCGTCGCTAAGCACGCTTTGGATGGCGTCCATGTCGCCGGCGAGGCCCGTGACAGGAAGCAAGTCCCAGCGATGGCTGCCCGGCACGTATTGCAGACAACCATTGTCGGGCGTGGCGTCGTCGAGAGCGATCCAGCAGGTAAGGTGGGCCATCGGCTGGGTGCGCGTCCAGTACGAATAGTCCTGGTGCCAGGCCACCACGCCGCCATGCCGGGCCGGTTTGCAAAACAACTGGTCGTGCCAGAACCGCACCGCACCGTCCAGAAGCTGCGAGGCGGGTACGGTAAAGGCCGGGTTCCAGAGAATGTCGTGGAAGCCAGGGGCGATTCGCCAGGCGCCCAAGGCGTGAAACAGCACGCGGCTCTGATCGGCCGATTCGTTGGAATGAAACTCGTAGAACAGGTGGTTCGCCGGGTGGTTCGGGTCGGCCAGCTCATACAGCTCGTCGCGCAGACGGCCGACTTGTTCGTCGTCGAGTAACCTCACGCGCGAGACATAACCGTCGCGATGGTATTGAGCGACTTGTTCGTCCGTCAGCCGGTATTCCCGCCACTCGGCCGCGGTCCTCGGCCAACGAATCAGATCGCTGACGAGCTCGTGGCGCAGGCTCAAGTCGGCGGTCGCAGTAGAGGTCTGGTCGTTCGTCATTAAGTCGTTCGTCATTAAGTCATTCGTGTTTTGGCAGCGTCCGTCGGCAACCCAAAGCCAAGGCCTATCGCCCACCGCCTCAAATTATAGTCGTGCCCCCCGTTGCCTTGCGAGCGGCCATCTGGCACCATTGAGCGTTGAATTGGACCAAACGAATGCCCCAAATCGCCGTGGAGGCCCATCCGCATGCCCGCTTTTGCCGACGTCAAAAAGATCCCCTTCGAAGGCCCCAAAAGCAAGAACCCGCTGGCGTTCCACCACTATAATCCCGACGAGGTGGTGGAAGGCAAGCCGATGAAAGACCACTTGCGCTTCAGCGTGGCTTATTGGCACACGTTCCGCGGCACGGGCAGCGATCCCTTCGGCCCCGGCACCATGCACCGTCCCTGGGAAGCCGCCAGCGACTCCGTCGAGAACGCCCAGAACCGTGCCCGCGTGGCCTTCGAGTTCATGGAAAAACTCGGCGCCGGCTTCTACTGTTTTCACGACCGCGACGTCGCTCCCGAAGGCCGCTCGCTGGCGGAATCGAACAAGAATCTCGACGCGGTGGTGAAGACGCTCAAAGAGGAGCAGCAGCGAAGCGGCATCAAGCTGCTGTGGGGCACGGCCAACCTGTTCAGCAACCCGCGCTACATGCACGGCGCGGCCACGAGCAGCAACGCCGACGCCTTCGCCTACGCGGCGGCCCAGGTGAAGAAAGCGATTGAGGTCACCAAGGAGCTCGGCGGCGCCAACTATGTGTTCTGGGGCGGCCGCGAAGGATATCAGAACCTGTGGAACACCGACATGAAGCGGGAGTTGGACCATCTTGCCCGCTTCATGCACATGGCGGTCGATTACGCCAAGCAAATCGGCTTCACCGGGCAATTCCTCTTCGAGCCGAAGCCGAAGGAGCCGACCAAGCACCAGTACGACTTCGACGCGGCGGCCTGCATCAACTTCCTCCGCGGCTACGATCTGGCCGACCACGTGAAGCTGAACATCGAGACCAACCACGCCACGCTGGCCGGCCACACCATGCACCACGAGTTGGAGTACGCCGGCCACCAGGGCTTTTTGGGTTCGATCGACGCCAACACGGGCGACCTGCTGCTGGGCTGGGACACCGACCAGTTCCCCACCGATATTTATTTGACCACGCAGTGCATGCTGAGCATTTTGAAGTACGGCGGCCTGACGCCGGGCGGGGTGAACTTCGACGCTAAGGTGCGTCGCGAGAGCTTTGAGCCGATCGACCTGTTCTATGCACACATCGGCGGCATGGACGCCTTTGCACGTGGGTTGAAGATCGCCGCCGCGATTCGGGCCGACGGCCGGCTCGAAAAGCTGCTCAAGGAGCGATACGCCTCGTGGGATTCGGGCGTGGGCGCCGAGATCGAGTCCGGCAAGCACGGCTTTGCCTCGCTGGAAAAGTTCATGCTCGACAAGGGCGAGATCACGCCCAACAAGAGCGGCCGGCAGGAGATGCTTGAGAACTTGATTAACTTCTACCTATAGGGCGACCCGTTTGCCGATTGGTCTGGTCTGCCTGCTGAACCATGTCGTCTGCAAGGCTATACTAAAAGAATGGTAGACCTTTGCCGCAGTCCGAACGTTCGACGATGCCACCCTCGAAACCCATCGTTACGATTGTTGAACGGGACGGAGATGTGGTTGAGATTGTAGCTTCCGGTGCGAGCACAGTCACTGCGATCGCCGAAATGGAACTGACTGGCGACACGCTGACGTTGCGTGGTATGCACGTAGACGGCGCAGGCAGAGGCAGCAGCAGTCTTGGTGAACTGCGGGAAATGGTACGAGAATTAGGACGACAGCAGGGTGCAAAAGAAGTGGTGATTCTCGGTGGCATGCGCACCACCGGTGCAAATCCGGGAAAACTTCCACGCCCGATTAAAATAAGAATTGAGTGATCCAATGAGACGTGTTGTGTTGCATAACTGGAAACCCGGATTTAGCAAAATAGGCTTGAACCATCTACTGCGTGAACGCGCCGGCTTCACGCTCTCAGGCGCGAAATCAACGGTCGATAGCCTGCTCGAAGGCAAAGAAGTCCTGCTGGAACTAGACGATGATGTAGCCGACGACTTCCTCGACGATATCAGGCAACTTGGTGTCGAGGCCCAGGTCGTTGACCGCGTCGCTTGACATGCCTTTCGACCGCCTCCTCGATCCCGACTTGCCGGCGCCGCTGATGTGGTTCGTGCTGGCGTGGCTGTTCGCGGTGGGGGCCTGCATCGGCAGCTTCATGAACGTGGTCATCTACCGGCTGCCGGCCGGGCTGAGCTTGCTGCATCCGCCGTCGCGGTGCCCGGACTGCGAAACGCCGATCCGTGCGACCGACAACGTGCCGATCTTTGGCTGGCTCTGGCTGCGGGGACGTTGCCGGCATTGCCAGGCTCGTATCTCGCCGCGATACCCGGCCGTCGAATTGCTGGTAGCCGTCGTATTTGCGGGCCTGGCCTGGGCTGAGCCGCTGTCGCGCCTCAACTTGCCTTCGTCGGCTGCCGAATTGACGATGGGCCAGCTTTGGGGACTCTATGCTTATCATCTGTTGCTGCTATGCAGCCTGATTTGCGCGGCGTTTATCGAATTCGACCGACACGCCTTGCCGATGCGGCTGGCCATTCCTGTGCTGATCGTCGGACTGACGGCGCCGGTCAACTGGCCGAATCTCAGGCCAAGCGCGACGGTTTTCGTCAGTTCGCCGGCTTTGAATGCGCTTGTGGACGGCGGTGTCGGCGCATTGGCGGGGGCCGCGCTGGGCTATGCCATCGGCTGGTCAAGTCGTCTTTCGCTCCCCGAAAGAATGCCTTTTCGCGGAGCTACAGGCGACAATAATTCGGCGATAGCGCTCGCTTGGGTCGGCGCATTTCTCGGCTGGCAAGCGGTCGTCGCCGTCGCAACCGCGACGCTGGTGAGCGGCGTCGTGGTCGTTCTTATCGGCCGAATCGTACCGACTTTCCGCAGCGCGGGATGGACGACCTCGATCGCCGTTTGGTGCCCAGTGTGGATGTTGGCGTCAAAGTGCGTTCTGCGTTGACGGGTCGCCACGAACTACCACACGATCTGCTCGAACAAGGCGCGAAGGCGCCTTCCGCGAGCCGGGTTCAGCATCTTGGCGTAAGCGACCGATCCGGCCAGATGCGCTCGGAAGTCGGCATGGCCGTCTCGATTCTCCGCGTCGGGGCCATTCTGAATGCAGTTGTGCAAGATCGCCTTAAGCCGATCGTACTTGGTCCGCGCGAGGTTCGGATGTCGGTTCACGACGACGCCCGCAAGGTGCTGCCGAGCACCGGCGCGCATGATCCGCGTCTTGCGAGGGCGTACGGCAAAGCCTTCATCCGAGGCGATGGCCGCGACTTGAACGTGAAACCGCCGCGAGGCGCGTGCCAGCTCGTGGCCGCCCGAAAAAGCCAGGTCGTCGGCATAACGAGTGTAGTTCGCTTCCATTGAAGCGGCCAGCGCGGTTAAGCGGCAATCGAGCCGATAGGCGGCCAGGTTCGCCAGGGCGGGCGACGTCGGAGCGCCCTGAGGCAGGTGCGGCCGGCCGTAAAACGCTTCCAGCCG
>DATLUO010000226.1 GCA_035533075.1 Pirellulales bacterium
CTGCGCGGGGAAGTCCCGGCATTCATCGCTCAGAGCTAGGTCAAGCAGCGTGCCATCCATGATGGACGTGCTTTTACCCCGGAAATACCAGCGGGGACCAGATCAGTCCGCCAAAAAAAACGGGTTCGGCGAAGCTTTACAACCAGCGAGACGCTTCCTGATGGGTGTTTGCGCATCGTCCGCCGCGCGCGGCGGACGCTTGAAAAACCGGCGCCGCGCGCGGCGCCGGGGTTTTTGCGGGGCGGATACGCTCGCCGCCGCGCGCGGCGGCGACCTTGCGACTTGGGCTTCTTCGGAAAGCTGCATTGCGCGATGGCGACCACGACCTGGCCACCGCCGATCGCGCCGATCACGTGGTCCGCCTCGTTGAAGGACAGGCGGAACGAGCGTAGGTTTTGGCTTGGCGGTTCTAGCGGTCCAATACGAGGGTTCAGGGTTCACTCCCCGTCGCACAATCTATCGGGCGAGAGAGGCGGGTGCAATAATCAAAGGCGTTAGGCTCTGGGCAATTGCGAATTCGCAATTCGCAATTTGCAATATCCTGAACCCTGAACCCTGAACCCTGGACCTTCCTCAATGCCCACCGAAACCCTACTGCTCGCGACCCTCGTCCTGGCCTTGGCCGGTTTCACGCAGGGACTGACCGGTTTCGGCTTCGGCATCACCGCCATGTCGCTGCTGCCGTGGGTGCTGGGACTGGATGAGGCCCATGCGGTCGTGACGTTGACCAGCACGGCGGCCTGCCTGTTGATGGCGGCCGTCACGCTGCGCGACGTGCCGTGGCGCAGCTTGTGGCTGCTGGCGTTGGGCACCACCGCCGGCGTGCCGCTGGGATTTTGGCTGTTCGAATCGCTGCCGCGGTTGCTGGTCACGCGCGTGTTGGGGCTGACGTTGTGCTCGATGGTTCTGTTCGAGATGCTCGTCGTGTGGCACACCGAGTGGCGCTGGCCGCGCTGGCTGGAGCCGTTCGTCGGGCTGGGCAGCGGCATCTTGACCGGCGCCTTCAACGTCGGCGGCCCGCCGCTGGTGGCCTACATTTATTCACAGCCCTGGTCGAAACAGCGGCATGTCGCCGGCCTGACCGCGGTGTTCATGAGCGGCGGTTTGATGCGCGTGGCGCTGCTCGTCAGTCATCGTGAAGTTCCGCCCGACGTGTGGAAGGCGACGGGCTGGTCGCTGGTGCCGATGCTGGCCGCCATCGTGTTCGGCAACCGGCTGCTGGGCCTGATTCCGCAACAGCGGTTGCGAACGGGCGTGTTCGCGGTTTTACTGTTTTTGGGCGGCCGCTATTTGTTGGCCGGGTAATGTAGGGTGGGACCAGCGAGCTTGCGAGCGCCGGCCCACCATAAACGACGTTGCTATCGGTGGGCCGGCGCTCGCAAGCTCGCTGGTCCCACCCTACCTCCAAAACCGAAGTCGTTTGGCAAAACACTTCAGCCATGATTTCTCTTACTGCCCGTCGCCCGTTATCATAGTCACTCGAACCGAGCGGGCGAACCCGCCGGCCGCCCACCCACGCCCAGGCAACAGGACCGACACCATGCGCTCGTCTGCCGTTTCCCTTTCGATCGTCCTCGCGTTGCTGCCCCTGCCGGCCCTCGCCGACGACGCGCAGCCTGCGGTACCCAAGGGCGAGGTGACCAAGTACACGTTCGAAAGCAGCAAGGTTTTTCCCGGCACCGTCCGCGATTATTGGATCTATGTGCCCAAGCAGTACGATCCGGCCAGGCTGGCGTGTCTGCACATCAACCAGGACGGCGTGCAATTCAACGCGCCCGCGGTCTTCGACCGGCTGATCGAGGCCAAAGAAATGCCGGTGGTGATCGGCGTGTTCGTGATGCACGGCCGCGTCAAGGCATCCAGCGACGCGGCACTCGATCGCTTCAACCGCAGTTTTGAATACGACGGGCTGGGCGACAACTACGTCCGCTTCCTGCTGGAGGAGCTGTTGCCCGACGTGGAGAAGCGGACCGCCGCCGACGGTCGGCCGGTCCGGCTGTCGCGCGAGGGCAACGACCGGGCGATCGCCGGCTCCAGCAGCGGTGCGATTTGTGCCTTCACGGCCGCCTGGGAACGGCCCGACGCTTTTCGCCGCGTATTCAGCGCCGTCGGCACTTATGTGGGCCTGCGGGGCGGCAACAACTATCCCACGCTCATCCGCAAGTTCGCGCCGAAGCCGCTCCGCATCTTTCTCGAAGACGGCAGCAACGACCTGAACATCTACGGCGGCGATTGGTGGATGGCCAATCAAGAGATGGAGCGGGCACTCGTCTTCGCCGGCTATGAAGTCAACCACGCCTGGGGCGACGGCGGGCACAACGGCAAGCACGCCACCGAAATCTTCGCCGACGCCACGCGCTGGCTCTGGAAGGACTGGCCGCAACCGATCAAGGCCGGGGCCGGCTCGCCGCAACTGCAAGACATTCTCCTGCCCGGCGAAGATTGGCGGCCTGTCGCCCAGGGCTACAAGTTCACCGAGGGGCCGGCGGTGAATGCCCAAGGCGAGGTTTTTTACAACGACGTGCCGGCCAGCAAAACGTATAAGGTCGGCCTCGACGGCGGCGTGAGCGTGTTTCTCAACGAGACGCAAAAGGGCGACGGCCAGCGGTTCGGCCCCGACGGCCGGCTGTATTCCGTGGCCGGCGGCGCCGAGCAGATCGTCGCTTACGACGCGGCTGGCAAGCCGACGGTGATCGCCGACGGATTTCGCGGCAACGACCTGGTGGTGCGTCACGACGGCAGCGTCTACGTGACCAATCCCGGTTGGAACGGCACCGATCCGAGCAAGATTTGGCTCATCAGTCCGAAGGGTGAGAAGAAAGTCGTCGATACCGGGCTGAAGTTCTCCAATGGCCTCACGCTCTCGCCCGACCAGTCGCTGCTGTATGTCGCAGACAGCCGCAGCCATTGGGTCTACAGCTATCAAATTCAGTCCGATGGCACGCTCCGCTACAAGCAGCGGTATTGTCATCTGCACGTGCCCGACACGGCCGACGACAGCGGGGCCGACGGCATGCGCGTCGATCGCGACGGGCGGCTCTACGTGGCGACCCGCATGGGCATTCAGGTTTGCGATCAGGCCGGGCGGGTCAACGCGATCATCCCCACGCCGAACGGCAAAGTGTCGAATCTCTGCTTTGGCGGCAAGGATTTCGACGTGTTGTTCGCCACCTGCGGCGACCGCGTTTACAAGCGGAAAGTGAAGGTCCCCGGCGCCCCGTCGTTTTTGCCGCCGGTCAGGCCCGCCGCGCCGCGGCTCTAGGGGCTTTTGTCGAGCGATTCGAATGAACGATTTTCGCCAGGTCGAATGGGATGCGGAGGTCGAGGACGACTGCCGCCAGTTGGTGCGACTGGCGGTGCGTGAGGATCTCGAACGGCTTTACGATTGGACCAGCGTGGCCCTCGTGCCGGAGGCCGCCGGCGGAAAAGCGCGCGTCGTCGCTCGCAAGCCGGGCGTGATTGCCGGATTGCCGGCCGCCCGCGTGACGCTCGACGAATACGATCCGCGGCTCGAATGGCGGACGCTGATCGACGACGGACAGCCGGTCGGGGCCGCGACGGTCGTCGCCGAGGTCGCCGGCAATGCCCGCAGTTTGTTGGCGGTCGAGCGGCCGCTGTTGAATCTGCTGGGCCACCTGTCGGGCATCGCCACGCTCACCCGACGCTTTGTCGATGCCGTCGCCGGCACTTCGGCCCGAATCTACGATACGCGCAAGACCACTCCCGGCTGGCGACGGCTGGAGAAGTACGCGGTGCGCCTCGGCGGCGGGCACAATCACCGGCTGGGGCTGTTCGACGGCATCCTCATCAAAGACAACCACCTTGCCCTTGGCGCCGCGGCCGAAGGGCCGCACTTTTCCCCTGCCGACGCCGTGGGCAAGGCACGGGAGTTTTTGGCCCGGCTTGACGAACGCGATGCTCATCGTCGGATGATGGTCGAGATCGAGGTCGACTCGCTCGATCAATTGCGCGAGGTGTTGCCGCTGGGGCCCGACATCGTGCTCTTGGACAACATGCCGCCCTCGATGCTGCGGGAGGCGGTGGAGTTGCGGAACTCGCTTGCGCCGGACGTCGAGCTGGAAGCATCGGGCGGCATCCGTCTGCAAACGGTGGCCGACGTGGCGCGAAGCGGAGTCGAGAGAATCAGCGTCGGGGCCTTGACGCATTCGGCCGAGTGGCTCGATGTGGGGCTGGATTGGCTTGCAGGTCGGCCATTGTGACCTATAGTTTCCGTACACTCCGGTGGCAGGGACGGCCCCCGCACGAAATACCTTGGCGCGGCAGGGAAGCTGGATGCAAGAGGGGACCCCTGCCGCGCCTACTTCCACCGCGGCGCCGTGTAAACCGAATTCATTCCGTTACTGCTCGCGAAACCTCCGTGACCCTAAATGGAATGAATCTGCTCCCAGGCCGTCGCGATGCGATGATCGCCAGGGCGCTGCCGCCGGGCTTAGGGGCCGCAACCGTGCTCTCCGCCGCCGCGGCCCTGGCCACATGTTCGGCCTGGACCGCCCGGCAACCCTGGCTCTTGCAATTCGGCTTTCAAACCTTGGCGATCGCCGCTGCCGCCGCCCCGTTTTGGCTGTGGGCGCGGTGGGCCGCCTCGGACAAACCGGCCGTGCCGCTCCGCTCCGCCGCGCATCGCGGCCCCCTGGCGGAATTCCTGCTGGTGGCCAACCATGAAATGAAAACGCCCCTGGCAGGCATCAAAGCCTATGTCGAATTGCTGGCCGACGGCGATGCCGACGACGACGTGACGCGCGAAGAGTTTCTGAACGGCATCAGCAGTCAGGCCCAACGCTTGGAGGAAGCCATCGACGACTTGCTCGAACGAGCGCGGGCCGAGGTGGAGGTTTCACTGGCCGGAGACACGCTGGCCGACCACGCCGCCGACCACGCCGCCGCCCTCGCCGCCCCTTGACCCTCCCACCGCGCACTTTCCTCAGGAGAACCCTATGACCGCGAAAATCCTGCTCTGCGACGACGAAGTACACATCTTGCGGGCGGCGGAATTCAAGCTGGCCCGTGCCGGCTTCGAGGTGCGTTGCGCCGCCAACGGGCAGGAAGCCTGGGAAGCGATCGAGCTTGATCCGCCCGACCTGCTGATCACCGATCTTCAAATGCCGCGGCTGAACGGGCTGGAATTGATCGAACGCATTCGGCAACGGCCGGACATGGAGAAACTGCCGGTCATCGTGCTGACTGCCAAAGGCTTTGAGTTGTCGCCGGAACGATTGGCGGAAAAGTGGGGCGTGCTGGCCGTGGTCGGCAAGCCGTTCAGCCCCCGTGAACTACTGCGGTTGGTGGAACCGATTGCCGCCCAGGTCGCGGCACGTTCGACACCCTTACTTGAAACCGCCACGCGATAATCAGCGGACCAGGAGCGTGTTGCGACGCGTGCGCCGCTCGGCACGCAATCGGGAGCGGCGGCGTGTTTCGCTCGGTTTTTCGTAGTATTCTTTCCGCCTCATCTCCTTTTTGATACCACTCCGCTCGACCAGCTTTCGGAAACGGCGAACGGCTTCTTGAATCGATTCGCGTTCCCGAACGTTCAACTTGACCACAACTCCTCCTTTACTAAGACTGGAAACGGAAATACCGACGGACAATCCCCAGGCCCCAGCTTTACTTATCGGCAGGGGCGAACCGCTCAGTATAACCACGGCCCACCGCTTCTGTCCATCCCGGCCGTGACGCGGCGACAAGGCCGCCGAGGAGGAATCGGCCGTTAAGCAATTGCCAATTCGCAATTGCCTGAACCCTGAACCCCGAACCCTTACTGTGCCCCTTGGTCCAACTCGACGGCCGTCTCTTGCGACTGCGACGCCGCAACTTGGCTTCGCCGCCGCGCGATCTTCGCCGTGCTCCACTCTTTGGTCAGGGTTTCGAACACTTCGGGCGACTCGTAGCGGACGATATTCTTTCCTTCCGGCATGGGGCCGATCAGGCCGCGGAAGACGGGCAGGCCACGCAGGCCCAGGTCGGTGCTGCAATCGTCGATGCCGACTTGCGTGTGCATCTTGAGCAGCGATTCAGGTTTGTTGTATTCCCTTACACGAAGTTTGCCATCGGTCCCTCGAGTGACGACTCGGACGATCTCTTTGGGCATGGGTGTCGGTCCTACGTGGATAGCTTCGTGACAAGCGAAGTATCGGCGGCGGCGGCGGCGGCGGCGCAGGCTTTTTGGGCCGCTCAACACGGCGGGTCGAACCGCAAGAACCCCTAGATTGCATACGCCGGCAAGACTTGCTACCAGCGGCCGCGAGGCGGGTCGTTCGGGCGGGTTTTAATGATTGGCGGCCGTGAATTGCGCGGCCGTTGCGGCAGGTGACTGATGGAGGGTTTGTAACAACGTTTCCAGAACGACGTACAAATCGGTGCTCGTCAGGATGCCGACCACCTTCCCTCCCTCGACCACCGGCAGGCAGTTGATGCCAAAGCCGCACAGCAATTCGATGGCCTGCGCCAGCGGCGCCGAGGGCGAAATCGTCACCAGGTCGGTGCTCATGATGTCGGCCGCCGTCACGCTTTCCAGCACCCGTTCTTCCGGGTAACGGCCCGGACCAAAGCAGCGAATGACGTCGCGGTCGCTCACCACGCCCACCAGCCGGCCATCGGCATCGGCCACCAGGGGATGGCGAAATTCCTTGGCATGAAAAAGCTTCACCAGTTCGAGCAGCGTCGCGCTTGGCGAGATGCACGTCGGACCGACCGTCATGACGTCGCCGACCGCGACGGTCTCGCCGGACGCCTGCCGCGCGATGTCGAAGAGGCTTTCGAGTTGCTGTCGTTTGCGATCAAGTCGGTCCATGGATGGGCCCGCCCGGAGGTTTGAGGGCGACCGCTCGGCCGGCGCGAACCTGCCGCCCGCCAGCGCGGTCTCAAAGGAAACTTAGTTCACGTTGGGCCAGCTTGCCAATGCACGGCACGCACAGTAGATTCACAAAATGCCGCTCGGAGGGTAAGCGAATGGCTAGCGGCCTGACTCGAAATCAGGTGCCCCTTACGGGGTTGAGGGTTCGAATCCCTTGCCCTCCGCTTCGACGAAAACAAATACGCTGCTTGAACTTGCGATGTTTCTTTGCATGGCATGCCGCCGGCTTGCGCGGCGGTTCCTGACCTCGCTATAGAGCGGCGGCTCAAACCATCTCTCGCCGCATTCCGCCCTACTTCGCGCGCAGCAGGATTCGTGAGAATTCCGGCTCGAACTGTGGGGACGGCCTGACTTCTCACAAAGCCGGCTACCGGCCAGAGCGGTGGCGCGGCCGTCAGCAAGGAAACGATTCCTCCGTCAATCTCCGGTTGACCCGGGCTTTCCACCGTCAAGCATCGTCAAAAAGCGCCGTTCGACCGTCAAGCTCCGTCAAACACCGACGTTCGCATCGTCAAGCGCCGTGGTTTTGCGCCGTCAAGCGCCGATTGCAATGGCCTTGGCGTCGCCCTTAAAGTGACGCCAACACGCGTCAGTGCAATCACAAGCGGATTGCCGACGCGGACCACCTGACCTTTCAAAAGGGCGGCACGCCGATGGCAAGCGACCGGAATCCAATCTTGAAGGCGCAAGACTGCCGCCAAGGCGCTGACGTGCTACTCGCTGACTCGACAAACCGATGGCACGTGGCGATGCGGGCCGAATCCGGACCAAGGCGCCGACGTGCTACTTCACTTCCCCCCAAAACCACCCCAAGGAGGGCCACATGATTCAGGCGATTTCTCCCTGCACCAATCAGATTTGCGATTCCGCTGCGCTGGGCCAACCGCGGATGGATTTTCCCAGCGAAGGTTGGACGCTCCCCGAGCTCTACGACCGGGCAAGGTGGGAGGACAAAGAGATCGGGCATTGCCAGCGGTGCTGCCCCCGCTACTGGTTTTTCGGCAAGGTGCTTTTGCTCGTGCAGGCGCAGGTGCCCGAGGGCGGCTGGCAGGACTGGTGTATCGAAAACCACATTCAGCGCGACCGTTGGCACTGCGGCCGGCTGCTGGCTTTGGCGTTCGAGTCGCCCGACGACGTGGCCGAGCTGACGATCGACGAGGCCGAACGGCTGGCCCGTGAGATTCTCGGCCTGCCCCAACGCCGTTCGACGGCCGACGCCAAGCTCCGCCGCTGGCTTTCGGCCATGAGCAAGTCGCTGCAGGAAAGGCTCGACGAATTCGGCGAGGTCACGAACGTCAAGGACGTGCGCGTCTATGTGGCCGAGCTGCGGCGGAAGCTCAACGAGCTCGATGCCGCCTGTGCCGCACTGGAAAAACGCCACCCCGCCCCCGTCCGCAAACGTCGCAAACAAAAGCCCTGAATCCAAAACCCAAGACCCAAAATCCAAGACCCAAAATCCAAGACCCAAGACCCAAGACCCAAGACCCAAGACCCAAGACCCAAGACCTAAGACCTAAGACGCTGAACCCCGAACCCTCACACACGGAGTCGATCATGTTCAAAAAACGCACGCCAAAATCCCCGCCCCGCCGGTCCAACTCGCTGCTCGAGCGGCTCAGCGAAGGCCTGCCTTGGCTGTGGATGGTCATGCGGCCCAAGCCGCGCCGGGCCAAGCGCCGCACAACCCTCGCCCGGCCCGGTCTGTCGTGGCGGCAGCTCGCGCACGTGCGGGCCATCGAGCAGCTCGAAATGCGGGCCATGCTCTCCATCACCGCCAACAACGCCAACTACGACGCCTCCAGCGCCGGCACCCTCAACGTCGCCGCGCCCGGCCTGCTGGCCGATTGCAGCGACAGCGGCGGTTACCAGATGAGCGCCTACCTGATGGGCAGCCCGAGCTACGGTACCGCCAGCGTCAACACCGACGGCGGCTTCTCCTATACGCCCGACCCGAACTTCACCGGTACCGATACCTTCGAATACTACGCCACCGACACCAACGGCGGCCGCGGCAATATCGCCGCCGTCCAGCTCGATGTGCAGATGGGCGTCGTGACCTTCGTCGATACCACCAAGCTGCCGGTCGATACGATCGACGTCAGCCGGCAAATTCTCAACGACCCCTATCCCGACCAGGCGATCACCTCGCCTCTGCCGGCCGGCGGTTCGGGCGGCACCGTCGTCTCGGCCCAACCGGCCGACGGAGCGCCCGCCACCGCCCACAACCTCTCGCTGGAATATAGCAGCATCGCCGGCAGCCCCGATGTGGTGCTGGAAGGCGACACCCAACTCGCCATCGCGTCGGGCACCATGGGCACCGTCGAAGTCTCCGCCACCCTCGACGGCGCGGCCGCGGGCACCAGCTACTTCACCACCCAGTACCTCGGCGCCGACCCCACCGTCCACGTGGCCATCCAGACCAGCACCTCGCTGCCCACCGGTTGTTATCCCTACACGCTGACCCTCAGCGGCAGCACCTACGGCACTCCCACGATCAGCGGCTACGTGAACGTGGTCAACAACAGCGCCAGCCCGTTCGGCCTGGGCTGGGACATGCCCGGCCTCGACCGCCTCTACCAGAACAACGTGCCGGGCGTGCCCGCCGGCGTGCTCCTTACCGACGGCAGCGCTGAGGGCTGGTATTTCACGGCCGGCTCGGGCAACAGCTACACCAGCCCGGCCGGACCCCACGCCTTCGACACGCTCACCGCCGTCAGCGGCGGCGGCTGGCAGCTTGTGACGCGCCAGGGCGTCACCTTCACCTTCAACGGCTCCGGCGACCTCACCAGCCGCGTCGAGCGCACCGGTGAGACCACCGCCTACGGCTGGACCGGCGCCGATCTGACATCGATCACCGATCAATTCGGGAGGTCCGTCGATTTGAGCTATGCCTCGGGCCTCCTCAGCTCGATTAGCGACTATGCGGCCGACGTCTGGAGCTTTGGCATGACGAGCGGCGATTTGACCAGCGTCACTGAGCCCAACCCAGGCGGCGGCTCGCCCGTTTGGCAATACGCCTATTCGGTGGGATACATGACCAGCGAAACCGACCCCAACAGCAACGAATCGCAATTCGTGCTCAACAGCTACCATCGCCTCAGCCAGACCACTCTGCCTGGCGGAGCGAGCACCGCGGACACCAGCGAGCAGAACTACGGCTACGGCGGTACGCAATACCAGCCCTCGCAAGGCACGCTCGCCTCCAGCGTGGTTCCCAGCGCGACGGACGCCGATGGCAATACCAGGTCCTATCAAACGGACCAGCTCGGGGATGTGATCAGCCAAACCGACGCGGCGGGCAACACCACAACCATCCAGCGGGATGCCAACGGCTTGCCGACCGTGATCACCCAGCCGCCGCCGACCACGGGCGCCACCTCGCCCGTGACCACCATCGCCCACGATTCGATGGGCAACGAAACGTCGGCCAGCGGGGCCATGCCGACCTACGGCACGTGGACGTTCAACGCCTTCGGCGAGTGGGCCACCTTCATCGACACGACCGGAAAAGAATGGCTGCGAACCTTCGATAGCAAAGGCGATGTGCTGACCGAGCAAGATCCGTCGGGCAACCAGGTTTCGTGGACGTTTAACTCTTACGGGGAGCCTTTGACGATGACCGTGCCGGCGCCCAATAACGGCACGGGCACCGAGACCACGCAGTATTTCTACGACCAGTACCAGCGGCTTGACGAGATCGAGTGGCCCGACGGCAGCACCCAGCTCTTCGCCTATAACGCCGACGATCGCCAAACCAGTTTCACGAACGAAGACTCGGCGACGACCACCACGGCCTACGACGTCCTGGGGCGTGTCGTAAGCGTGACGAACGCGCTAAACGGCGTCGTATCAATGACTTACGACAAAGACGGAAACGTGCTCACCACGCAAGACGAAATGGGCAACATTTCCAGTCTTCAATACAATTCGCGCAACGAGTTGGTGCAAGAGACCTTGCCCGCGCCGGCGACCGGCGATGCCAATCCCGTGCTCTCATTCACCTATGACGCAAACGGAAATCAACTAACGTCCACTTCTGCGCTCGGTCGCGTCGCGTCCTACACGTGGGACAAGTTGAACCGCATGGCCAGCGAAACGCTGCCCGCGCCCGCCAAGGGCCAGTCGTGGCCGGTGACGACGGTGGCCTACGACAACCTCTCGCGCAAGGTGTCGGAGACGAACGCCCTGTCGGGCACCACGACCTGGGCCTACGCCAATGCCGACGAACGGCTGGTCACGACTGAAACGTTGCCCGCCCAAAGCGGTTCGGGTCAGGGACCAACGACGACGTTCGGTTTTGATGCCGACGGGCGGCCGGTGACGGTCACCGATGCCATGAATCACAACCAAACGACCGCCTATACGGCCGACGCGCAGGTGGCCTCGGTAACCGACAATTTGAACCACAGCACCTCGTATTCCTATGGGCACCTGGGAGAACTGCTCGGCACTACCGACGGGCTGAACCATACCGGCAGCCATCAATATGATTCTCGCTTTCGGCTCGTGCAAACCACGGACGCCAACGCGGGAGTGACCCAAATCACCCTGGATCCGGCGGGAAACGAAGTGAAGCTCGTCGACCCGGCTGGTAATTCTACTTCATGGACGTATGACCAGTTAAACCGCCAGCTCACGGAAACGAATGCCGGCGGAACGACGACTTGGGGCTATAACCCATCTTCTGACGTGACCAGCATCCAGGATGCCGACGGGCGCGTCCGAGATTTCACGTATGACAACCTGCACCGGCTGACGGCCGAGCAGTGGATGAGCGGCGGCACGGTGATCGCCACGATGGCCTACACATACGATGCCGATAACGAACTGCTCACCGCCAGCGATCCGAACTCGGCCTACGCCTTCGCCTATAACGGAGATGGCCTGGTGACTTCGACCGACAACGCGGGCACGCCCAACGTGCCCGACGTGCTGCTCACCAACGGCTACGACCTGATGGGTGACCGCACCAGCCAGTCGGCCACCGTCGCCGGCACGCTCGACTTCCTCAACAGTTATTCCTACGACGGCGATCAGAACTTGACGAGCGTCACGCAGCAGGACCAGACCGGCGGCAACATCGTCTCGCCCAAGGAGGCCGACTACGACTACAACGCCCTGGGCCAAGTCACGGATACGTGGGCGTACAACACTCTCGGCGGCCCGCGCAGCGACGTGTTGCATGGGGCTTATTCCTACGACACCGGCAACCGCCTGACCGGCCTGGCCTACACCTCGAACGCCGGCGCCAACACGATAGACACCTTGGGCTGGGGCTACGACGCCGCGAACAACATCACCAGTTTCACCAGCATCGACGGCACGGCCAGCTATGGTTATGACCCCACGAACCAGCTCACGTCGGCGACCTACACCACGGCGCCCGGTGGCACCCAGCCGGCCAACGAAAGCTATTCGTTCGACCTCAACGGCAACAGAACGAATACCGGATATTCGACCGGCTCCGACAACCTGATCACCAGCGACGGCACGTTCAACTATCAGCACGACGCCGACGGCAACACCACCGTCCGCACCCGGATCTCGACGAATTACGCCAGCGACTATCAGACCACGTATTCCTGGGACTACCGCAATCGCCTCACGGACGTCGAATACTACGACAACAACAGCGTGCTGACCGAGCACGTGCATTATGTTTACGACGTGTTCGATCATCTCCTGGCCACCGAAGTCGACACGACCGGCAGCGGCACCTACAACGAGATCGAGCATTACGTGCTCGATGTGTCGCGCGAAATCCCCGCGGCCGGCGTACCGGGCACGGCGCTGGCGCAGCCGGTGTTCGTGGTCGACGGCAACGGGAACCTGACGCAGCGGAACCTGGTGGCCCTGAATCCGGCGGGGGTCGACGCGGTCACTGCGCAGGAGGCGGTCTCTTCGCCCAACCAGGGCGGCGTCAACACCTGGGCGGCGGACGACAACCTCGGCACTCCGCACGACATCGTCAGCAACAGCGGCACGGTTCTGAATCACATTGTCGACACCGTCTTTGGCGAGACGGCGTACCAGAGCGACCCCTCGGTGACATGGTGGTCCGGCTTCGCGGGGGGCCATGAGGATGCGATTACTGGTCTGGTGAACAACTACCACCGCTGGTACAATCCCGCCACAGCCACCTGGGAGAGCCAGGATCCCGCGGGCTTCATGGCCGGTGACGTCAACTTGAGTCGGTACGCGCGAAACGACCCCAGCGACAGGATTGATCCGCTCGGTTTACAGTCGCCGCAGCCTTCACCGGGTGGGCCGTTCTCGCAGGCGGCGCAGCAGGCTGCTGCGGACATGGCCGCCATGCAGCAACAGATGCAGCAGCACCAGCAGCCGGGCGGGGTACTCCCAGCCTCGAGCCCCTTTGCTGCTGCAGTCACGAGCGAAGGTGGAACGGTAGCGGCGGCAGCGGCCGAGCAGGCCATGGAGGCCGCAGAGCTCGCGGCGCAGATCGGCGGCGACGTGGGACCATCGGGCGACCTGCTGCAGACGCAGGAGGCGAGCATGAAGCTTGAGGCGAGTTCGCCTAGCGCACCCCTTAAGCTTGAAGAAATCAAATTCGAGCAGAGCGCGCTGTTCGCGAAAGCGGCCATGTTCGCCACCGTCAACGAGACGAACCAAATCATGATTGGAGTGCAGAATGCGAACGGCGCCACTGCCTTGCAGGCGGGGCTCGCGATGCAGTTGTACGAAATGTCTGCGCCGTTCAATCTTACCGCGAAAATCGGCTTCATCTTGAGCGAGCCGCTCATGAACCACTCTAGAGAAAACACCAAGGAGACCCTTTGGATTCAAGGGACGATAATTCTCCCTTAACGATGAACTGGAGGAGCTGACGGAGCTTTGGGGGCGACGCCGGCAACGTCGATGTTGGATCGCAATTAGGGGTTAACAGGGTCTGAGACGGTTCCCGCGTGCATCGTGCATGCTAGCGCGGAACGCCTCATAAGGACGTCCTGCTCGGACGCTCATGCAGAATGTCTTGCGCTGTTAATCACGACCGGACGAAGCTTGTGGTGCCAGGACTCTTCTGCGCGCGTCTTGGTATTTGCTTGGCCCTACTCGTCACGACCCATGGGAGGGCGGAGCCGACGTCCGGCCACGAGAAGCTCGTCGAGGCGCGAGCCAAATTCGACCCCAATGGGCCACTCATCGGGGTTCCCATTAACTTGAACGGGACGACGCGGCCTTTTTTCATCGACACGGGCGCATCCATAACGGCCGTCGATTTGTCAGTCCGCGCGGAGTTAGGAAATCTCTTGCGGAACGTGGAAGTACATACATCGAATGGGACCAGACAGCTTGAGCTTTTCGCGGCACCGCGGGCTAAATTTGGGGATCGCGTTCTTTCGGGCGTCACGGAGGTTCTTTGCCACGATATGTCGTGGGCGCGCGAGGGCACCGGAGTCGATGTTGCAGGTATAATTGGAATGGACTTCCTCTGGCAACGAATCCTGCGACTCGATTTCGATCGAGGCGAGGTCGCGTGTCTCCGCGGCATTCCCAAAGGATCGGGAGAACCGCTGCCGCTAGATCGCCTGCCCCGGGGACCCGCCGTAACGCTGGAGATAAGCGGTTTGGGTCGCCTGCCGTTCACCATTGACACAGGCTGCACAGGCCAGGGCACGATCGAGGCCGGGCACTTCGCCACGATGGTGGATGGCGCGCATGCGGCGCACGTTACGACGGCGCGCGTCGCATCGGCGGGGGGAGTTTCGTCGCGGCGCGGTGCGCTGGCTGCGGGCGTCGCGCTGGGCGACTTCCGCCACTGCGACGTACTGTTCTATGAAGGTGAGAGCAATCTGCTAGGTCTTGAGTACCTCTCGCGATACGTCGTTACGTTCGATTTCCCCGGCAAGCGAATGTACCTTCGGCCGAGCGCGCGCCACAACAATCCGAGTCACTGGGACCTTAGCGGCGCGAATCTCTCGCGAAAGGACGGATGCACCGTCGTTTCGTTCGTGCTGCCTGGCAGCGCCGCCGAGCGCGCTGGCTTGGCCGTTGGCGATTTGATCGAGATGATAGATTCACGGCGCACCAGCGGGCGCACACTGTGGGATATCTGTCGGCCCCTTCGGGAACCCGGCACCCACACGCTCTGCGTTGAGCGAGGGAATCACACTATCGATCTTACTTTGCTTTTAGAGCGGCCCGAGAGCACCGCCGCAGCAGCCCCTGCGGCCAAAGCCACAACTGAAGTCACAAAGGGCAAACGGCGGTGATCAACCACAATTGGCTGCGACGCCGCCTCTGCACGTCTCGCACGCATCGCGCCTGCCCTTGGGATCGTCCTAACTTCGGTTTTCGGCACGGCTTCGCCAAGGTTGAGCGTAGTCGGCATGCCACCGGCGCGGCTGACACGAGAACCCTCCAAGCCAGCCCTACGGTAGGAACGACGTAGGCGGACGGTTGGCGGCGGGCGGTAGGCGGCCGAGCGACGTGCAGCGTGCCGTGTCGGAACGTCGCAAATCGAAGCAGTAAAAGCATTTACGTCGATCATGCGGGGTGGCGCCGGACGGCGAAAAGGGGAGAAGTCCAATGATTGACTCCGCAACGTATGCCCGACGCGCTGCGGCAACCTCCCGCACCCATCACGAATGCCCTTGGGATCGTCGCGACTTCGGTTTTCGGCACGGCTCCGCCAAGGTTGAGCGTAGTCGGCATGCTACCGGCGCGGCCGACACAAGAACCCTCCAAGCCAGCCCTTCGGTAGGAACGACGTAGGCGGACGATTCACGGCGGGCGGTAGGCGGACGATTGGCGGCGGGAGATAGGCCGATGTCGGAACGTCGCAAATCAAAGCGGCAAAAGCATTTACGTCGACCATGCGGAGAGGCGCCGCACCGGCGCCCGCGGCGGCGCCTAAACAAAAGCGACACGCGCGCGGCGCTTTTGTTCAGGAACGGGCCGCGCGCGGCGTGCGGCCACGCGCTGGAGGTGCCCCTGGATGTCCGCGTGCCGCTGACGCACGCGCAACCGAAGTCGCCAGCTCCAGAACGCTGGACGCGACAAACGTGTTGCCTGCCGCGCCGGCCGAGGCCCTGTCGTCGATCGCAGCGACCATCGCCATGAGCGAAAAATGCGCGGGTGCTTGACTTTGGCCGAGTGATTGTTATGTTAAGTGGGACGAAGACCGTGCCCGTTAGGCGGAATCAAACAAGGCGACGGCAAGTGCCGTGATGGAAGCCGGGGGGACGGGGTCAGAACATTTCCATCGGCTTTCATACGGAGATTTCGCCATGGCACGCTCAGTGCGTACGGCGCAGCGCTCCCTGGAGTCGCGCGCCTCGATTCCGTTGACCGACTCGGTCATTCTTGTCGATATCCATTATCACCCCTCGCCCGGCTCGCCCCTGATTCTGGCCGAGACGGTCGTCGAGGAGTTTCCCAGGTACGACGCGCTGCGGCGCGAGCTCTGGTTTCTGGGAGTGCTGGTCAAGAAGCTAAGAGTGTCGTCCGAGAACCAAGAGACGTTTCTCAACTGCTACGAAGACCAAGGGTGGCAGCGGCTGCTCTTCGACCCGCTGTCGCCCAATGGCACAACCGACCCTCACAAGCGCTTTTTCGACACCGTCGCGTCGCTGAACAAGCGCCATGCCAACCCCGGCTGGCTCGCGTTCCAGCCCGACGGCGGCGAAAAACTGTACTGGGTCGAAGGCCCGCAGGCGATCGAGCATCTCGCGCTGCGGCACGCCACGCCGCGCGCCCGTGCTCTGTCAGCCGTGCTGTGATCGGTCGACGCGGTGGCTGGGGCAGAAGCTGGCCGAGGTAGACGTCGGCTCTACCAAAACGCGCTGCCGGCCAGCGATGCGCCGGTTGTCGCGCTACCGGGGCATCGCCGCGACGGAGCGGACTGGGCGAGCTTGCGCGTCGAACTCGGCTCTGCCCCAGCCACCCCATAGGACCGGAACCAGCCGGATTTACGCGGGAGGGGCCAAGAGGCACGGACGGGCTTGTCGTCGGCCGCGCCGTGCAGCCAGAGGTATAATCTGCACCAGGGCCACTCCTCGGCGCGACGCACGAGGTCCGCGCGCAAGGCGTACCACATGCACTTGCAACAGGACAAAGACCAGCGGCTCTCGCCGCGGACCGCGCGCACCTACATGCAGCTCGCCCGCAACTGACCGCGCAGCACCCCGATGGCTATTCGTCGCAACGGCAGGCCCTGAAAGCACTTGCGGCGATCGTGCAGACGGACGAACCCGCCCCGGACGCAGCCAGTTCGGCCGCGCGCGGCCAAAGTGCCGTCGCCAGTTCGGCTGCGCGCAGCCAAAGTGAGGTCGCCAGTTCGGCCGCGCGCCGCCAAAGTGCCGTCGCCGGTCCGGCCGCGCGCGGCGCAAGTGCGGGCGGCAAGCGCAGGCGCACCGGTCCGGTTTGGCGGGCCTCGGGCACGTTCGTCCGCGAGGCCCTGCGCCTGGTCAACTCCCTCGACGCGATGCGACACGCGTGTCGCGTGCGCTGCTGGAAAAGGTGGAGGATAGGGGACTTGAACCCCTGACCTTCTGGCTGCCAGCCAGACGCTCTCCCAACTGAGCTAATCCCCCAAGGCAACCAAAAACAAGACCGTGCCCAGCGCGCAGATTGCCGCCCTTCCCTGGTCAACTGGTCTTGTCATGGCGAAGTGAAAAGCCTATCACCACATGCTGCCGGTGTCAAGGACACCGCCGAAATTTGCACCTATGCACGGACCTATGCAGCGACTCAAACCCCATCTTAAACGCATCGTTTTCAATCTGCTCAAGTTCGGCGTGTCGCTTGGGATCGTGGTTTGGCTCGTCATCGGCGCCTGCCGCGACCAGGCGTTCGCTCAGTTGAGCCAGCAGCCGAAGGACTGGCCGCTGCTCGCACTGGCCGCCGGTGCCGGGCTGGGGGCCGTTTTGCTCACCTTCGTACGCTGGCTCGTGCTCGTGCGGGCACTCGACCTTCCCTTCACGCTCAAAGACGCTCTGCGGCTGGGATTCCTCGGATACCTGCTCAATTTCGTGTCGCTGGGGGCCGTCGGCGGCGATCTGTTCAAGGCCGTGTTCGTGGCCCGCCAGTTTCCCGGCCGCCGGCCCGAAGCCGTGGCCACCGTCGTGCTCGATCGCGTCGTCGGCCTCTATATGCTGTTCGTCATGGCCAGCGTGGCCATCCTCGCCACGGGGCAACTCCACAATTCCGACGAAACCGTCCGTATCATCGGCCGCGGGGCCCTGCTGGCCAGCATGCTCGGCGCGGCCGGCATCCTCGTGATGCTCATTCCCGGCGTCACTCAGGGAAGCTTCTCGTCGTTGCTCAACCGGCTCCCCAAAGTCGGCCCGACCTTTGGAAAACTGCTGGGAGCCATTCGCATTTATCGCAGCCGGCCGGGCGTACTGGTTCTCTCCGCACTGATCAGCGTAGGAGTCCACTCGCTCAGCACGCTGTCGGTCTACCTGGTGGCCCGCGGCTTGCCCGGCGAGTGCCCCTCGCTGGCGGACCATTTCGTCATGGTTCCGCTGGCCTTCGTGACCGGCGTGTTGCCGTTGCCCGTCAACGGCTTGGGGGCCTTCGAGATGGTGGTGAAGATGCTCTATGAACGCGTGCCGCTCGACATCCACGTGGCCGAAGGGCAGGGCTTTGTGGTTTCGCTGGGCTATCGGGCCGTGACCATCCTGATCGCCCTGATCGGCGTTTGCTACTACCTGGCCAGCCGCCGCGAAGTGGCCAAGGTGCTGGCCGAGGCCGAACGCGAGATGGACGAAGAAGGCGAGCAGCCGGCGGCGGGAAGTCCGGACCTTTGCACCTCGGAACTCCGCGTCTCAAATTGCTGACAGGGCGTTAGGCCGCCAATGTCTCATTCTCGGCCGAGTGAAGTAGAACGCCTTGAACGCGGTGGGCCGGCGCTCGCAAGCTCGCTTGTCCCACCCTGCGACCGGCTCAGCGGCGCATTTCGCCGGTCATGCTCTCGCCCGCTGTGCGGTCGCCGCGGGGTGCCCGATAGGGGAACGCGTTCAGGTCGCGGAGGTGTTCCAGCAGGATGCGGCGAACTTCCAGAATGCTGAGCGGATGGCGGTTGACCGTCGTGTGATCTGCCGGCACTTTTGTTTCCGAGGCCACGTTGTCGAGGTGCGCGCTCTCATACGACACCACGCCGTCGGTGCCGCCGGCCACCGACCCGATCAGGCCCTTGTTGGGCAGCACTCCCACGATGTTATGACACTTCAGCCATGGCGGCTGAGGCGCTTCAAGCAGCACGGGCAGAATCGGCGAATCGGGCGCCAGCGAGTCGACGCTGGTCTTCACTTCCAAGATGGTATGATCTCGAAACACGCCCGGATTCTCTTTCAACAGCTCATCGCGGTGCAGCAACTGGAGCTTCGGCAAATTGATCAGCTCGTTGGCCAGCCAGCGCGTGGCGTTGTTGGCAAAGCGGCTGCCGCGATGCGGCGTGGCAATGGTGATCAGCCGGCGGACCGCCGGTTCCGGACGAAAGAAAAACACGTCTTCGAGCTGCCGCCGCTCGCCGGACGAAGCTTTGACGAGCCGAAACGGCTTGTCGCTGACAATGTGCCAGAAGTCGTCGCGGCTGGCCACCGTCTGCATCTTGGCCACCAGCCCGCCCATGCTGTGGCCCACCAGCACCATCTGGTCGAAGGCCGGCTCGCGGCGCCGCGGATCGAGCACGGCCCGCGCGTGCGCCAGGTCTTTGCGCAGCCGCGTGGCGCCCTGCCAGAACGGCTGGGCCGTGGGATAGAGATAGAACCAGAACTGGTAATGTTTGCGGATCTCCGGGTCACCGCGCAGGTCGTTGAACATTTCCATCCAGGTCATGGGGCTCGACCAGAGTCCGTGGACCATCAGCACCGGAATCTTGTCGGGCTCGTAGGGCTGCAGCATGTAGAGACCCGCTTCGGCGGCCGTCTGTTCGGGGTGCAACAGTCCTTGGGTGGCCACGGTTTCCAGGTTCAACCGCGGATTGTTCGGATCGAGCAACGGGTCGTTGAGGAAATACGCCAGCGGCGTGCTGAGGTCGGTCTCCAGCGGCACTCGCCGGTTGCCGGCCAAGATGTCGGTCGATAACAGCGGATCGTAAAGATTCAAGATCGCCGTGTGCCGCGGGCGCGTGCCGTCGCCCGAGGTCTGCTGATCGGGCACGACGTGCAAGAAGGCCGTCACCGGAAAGCTCAGCACGGCGGGCAGAAACTGTTCTTCCGGCCGCTGCTCGCCCCGACGCTCGCGGATGGCGATCAACGGCACGCCCAGGCCAAAGTTGTGGAACTGGTTTTTCAGTTCCCGCACTTCGTAGTCGGAAACGAACTTGAAGGCCGCGAAGTCGTCGTTCTGCCAACGCCCCGGACTGACCACGATTTTGACGTCCCAGGCCTGGCTCGCCGATTCGATGCTGTAGGTGCGGCCTGGCAACAGCCCGCCCCGCCGTTGCACCAAGCGCAAGGTGCTTTCCAACGCCCCGTTGTAGAGATCGCACGCGCTGCGAAACTCAGGATCGTAGGGATTTCGCATCGGTCCGTAACGCGGATCGAAAAGATAGAGGTAGGCGTGCGTGACCGTGGTGCCGAAGTAGTCGAGCGCCAGATCGGGATTCTTCAGCTCCGCTTTTCGTCCGGCGATGTAGTTCAATTCGGCGAAGGCATAGACTTTGTCGGGCGTCGGCTCGCGGTCGACGATGGCCTGAAACTTATCCAGCAACGGCTGCAGGTTGCCGTGCAGGTCGTCGCGCAGGTTATACAGCCGCAGCAGTTGCAACGTGCGAGCGCTCGGCTGCGGACCGCCGCGCGACGTGAGCTTGAGCTGCTCGACCAGCGGGCTGCGCGGCACCGAGCGCACCTTGACATAGTGCGTGGTGCCGCAGCCGGTCAAAACCGCGACGACCGCGGCGCAGGCCAGCCGGGCGACGGTCGAAGGCGCGTCGTTGCGGTGGGCGAGCATGGTTTGGAACGTGGCGGGGATCCGATGCAGAATGAGCTTCCTGACGGGCGCGGCTCCGCCCTCTAATAATGGGGCTGCACAATAGGGAGACCACGTGAAATGGGTCAATGCCGGTTTCGCCGCTGCTGTAGGGAACGCCCTCCGCGTGTGGCGTTCCGCGGCGTCGCCGGTGGAGAGTCCATGGGTGGGCCGCGGAACGCCACGGAGGGCGTTCCCTACAGAGTCTGGCCGACGACCGATTGCCGCCCTATACTGCGGAGAACGTGGTCGAAGCAGGTTGTGAATGGCAAAACGAGTGATTCAGGGGCTGAAAGGGCTGCAAGCGCTCGTCGGGCAGCACCTGGGCACGAGTTCGTGGGTGACCGTGACCCAGGAACGCATCGACGCCTTTGCGGCCGGGACCGGCGATTTTCAGTGGATCCATTGCGATCCGGCGCGTTGCCGCACGCAGTCGCCCTATGGCACCACCGTGGCCCACGGCTTTCTGACGCTCTCGCTCTGCAACTGCATGGTGCAGGAAATCTTCGAGATCGAAGGCGTGCAGATGATCCTCAACTACGGGGTCAACCGCGTGCGCTTTCCCGCCCCGGTGCGCGTCGGCTCGCGGGTGCGCATGAGTTGCGACCTGGCGGCCCTGAAGGAGACCCGCGGCAGCGTGCAGGCCACCTTCAAGCAGAGCTTCGAGGTGGAGGGCGAGAGCAAGCCCGCCTGCGTGGCCGAAACCGTGGTCCGGATCTTCTTTGCCGATCCTTGAGGCCGCCTGATTCCTCCATTTTTCCCCATCGTCGAAAACACCGGCAACTCGCGTTTAGCTCCGCGGCCTTGCTCGCTATAATCCGCGGCCCAGCCTGCCACGGCAGCACGTCCCATTGGCCGCCCACTCGACCTGTTTCTGATGCGCTTGTTTTATCTCTCCGTCGCCGCGCTCGCCTCGCTGGTGCTGGGGTGCGGCACCACGAAGTGGTCCGACACCGCGCGCACCGCGACCGAGCAACTGCTCCTGTCGACCGCCATCGACCGGGCCGTCGGCGCCATGGACTTCGCTCCCTTGACGGACAAGTTCGTCTACCTGGACGTCCAGTACCTCGATTGCGAGGACAACAAGTACGTGGTCAGCACGCTGCGGCAGCACATGCTCGCCGAGGGGTGTGTGCTGATGCCCGATCCGGCCTCGGCCGATTACGTCGTCGAGGTCCGCTCCGGCGCGGTGGGCACCGATCACCACGACGTCCTGGTCGGGGTGCCGGCGATCAGTGTGCCGACGGGAGTAGGCAGTTCCACGGGCATCCCCGAGATCCCGTTCGCCAAATCCACCGCCCAGAAAGGCATCGCCAAAATTGCCTGCTTTGCCTACAACCGCGAGACCGGCCAGGCCGTCTGGCAATCGGGCGCCTACCCGGTGGTCTCTACAGCGAAAGACTCTTGGTTCCTCGGTACGGGACCGTTCCAACGCGGCACGATCTACGATGGAACGCACTTCGCGGGGAGCCGCTTCATGTTCATGCGCAAGCAGGGGGTGGCGCCGTTGCGGACGCCCGACACGCCTTTGACGACTCAGGCCGTATTCCCCCATCGGCCGGCACTGGTGCGCAAGCGTCCGCCCGCCACGGGAAGCAACGATGCGCCCAAATCGGCCGGCGGAGGCAGCGGCGGTCCGCAACAAACCGTGAGCGGAAGCAGCGGACCGTCGCTTCCCACCGGCACGTCCACGGCGGGCACGGGCAGTTCGTCGGGCAACCTATCGGGCGCCGGCACCTCGACCGGACTGCCGGCCGGGCAGGTGGTGCGTCTGCCGGCGCTGCCGGCTCCGCAATCGACGAGCGGCGGGTCGAATTCGGGAGGTCTGAGTTTGATCCCCGACTCGTGGCTTAAGTTGAAATGAACCCGCTTTCCAGGCGAGGGCCCGGTCGAGCCTGGGCCGCAGCCGTAGGGTAGGACCAGCGAGCTTGCGAGCGCCGGCCCACCGTGGGCGACGTCGATTACGGTGGGCCGGCGCTCGCAAGCTCGCTGGTCCCACCCTACGTTCTTTCTCACGAGTTGGGAGTCTCGTTGTTTCGGCAGCATCGCCCGAAAATCGCGGTTCTGCCGGATAGTCCGCTCAGGTCCCCACTTGGCCTCTCTTTTTTCGCCCGCCAAACGCGATTCTGCCACCCTCCGCCGAATGCGCAACCTTAAACCTTTGTCATCACAGAACTTGGACGGTGCTGGTTGCTTGCCCGGCTCTCTCGCCGGTTGTAGGTTTAGGGAAAAGGCAGCAGCATGCAAAAGCGAACCATCGGCATCTTGGCGGTCGTCTTGGCAGTCGTTTGCGGCGCCGTCGCGGTTGCCCGATGGCCGCGGCTCAGCGAACTCTGGGCCAGCCGCAAAGGCAAAGACAAGGCCGACGAGACGGTGTTCGTCGATCAGGCCAAGGTCGCACGCTTCATCGAGCTGTTGCCCAGCGTCGTCGAGTTGAACGGCATCCGCACTGCCCCGGTGACCAAGCCGACGCGCAAACGAAGGCTCGAGCTCCGCGGGCAGCTCGATTTCGATCCCGACAGCATGGTCCACGTACACGGCCGTTTTCCCGGACAAATCGTGTCGCTGCGGCAGGTCGATGAGCCCAACGCCGAACTCCACACGCAATCGTTGAAGACGAAGCGCGACATCGCGGTCATGGACCACGTGGTGCAAGGGCAGGAAATCGGGATTCTGTGGAGCAAGGAGTTGGGTGAGAAAAAGAGCGAGCTGGTGTCATCGCTGATCCGTCTGCGTGTCGATCGGCAAAACCTGAAGCAGACCCTGCGGACCTATGAAGAAGGGGCCGCCCCGGAACGGACGGTCCGCGAGGCCACGCGGCTCGTCGAGCAAGATGAGACCGATGTGGAGAAGGCCCGCATGACGTTGCGAAGCTGGCTGTTGAGCAGCCCGGAAATCGACGAGGTGGCGGCCGAAGCCGACCGGATCCATCGGGAGCGGGGCGAGCGAATCGTGCCGTCCACGCGGATCGTGCAGGTGGAGAACGAATGGGCGCGCGTCAAAATCGAGGCGCCGCGCAAAGGCACGATCGTCGAAAAAAACGTGGCGGTGGGCACGATCGTCGATACCAACACCGACCTGTTCAAGATCGCCGACCTCTCGCGTTTGCGGGTCGTGGCCAACGTTTATGAGGAGGATCTGCGTTACCTGGAACAGATGCCGCGGCCGATTCCCTGGACCATCACCGTCAACTCCATGCCCGGCATGGAACCGATCAACGGTTTCGTCGAGCATTTGGGCGCCGTGATCGATCCGGCCGAACACGTGGCCCTGGTGTTTGGGAAGGTGGACAATCCGCGCGGTGAATTGGTGGCGGGCCAATTCATCAAGGCGGCCATCGAACTACCCGAATTGCCCAACGTCGTGGAAATCCCGACCCGCGCCTTGGTCGAAGACGGCAAAGAGAGCGTGGTGCTGGTGCGGGTTGACAAAACGCGGTTCCGTTACGCGCCGCGCCGCGTGCTGGTGGTAAGGCGCTATCACGACGTGGTCCGCGTCCGCAGCACGCTTACCGACGCCGAACGCGAGCAGGGACTGGAGGAGCTGCACGAAGGCGAAGAAGTGGTGGCGGTGGGAGCGTTGGATCTCAAAGCCGCGCTGTCGCAGCAGGAATCGCTGGAGAAGGAACCGTAGGCCCACCGACATTTTGGATTTTCGATTTTGGATTTTGGATTCTTATAGTTCCAATCCAAAATCGAAAATCCAAAATCCAAAATCCATTGCCATGATCGCCAAACTCATCCACTGGTCCATCACCAATCCGCTGGTGGTCGTTTTGTTGGCCATCTCGCTGGCGGCCGTGGGCGGCTACGCCTTCATGAACGTGAACGTCGAGGCCTATCCCGATCCCGCCCCGGCCATCGTGGAGGTCATCGCCCAGGCGCGCGGCCGCTCGGCGGAAGAGATGGAACGCCTGGTCACGATCCCGTTGGAAGTGGCCCTGGCCGGCATGCCCGGCCTCAAGTACACACGCAGCAAGTCGCTGTTCGGACTGACCTGGATCAACAACCAGTTCGAATACGGCGTCGATTACCTGAGCGCCCGGCAAGAGGTGATCAACCGCATGCTGATCGCCGAGCTGCCGCCCGACGTCGAGCCACAAATCTCGCCCCGCTCGCCCATCGGCGAAATTTTGCGCTACGCCGTCACCTGTCCCAAGGACGCCTTCGGCAACAACATCTACGAGTTGAGAGACCTGCGCAGCCTGCAAACCTGGACGTTGGAACGCGAGTTCCGCCGCGTGCCGGGCATCGTCGACGTCACCAGTTTCGGCGGCGTGATGAAGCGCTACGAGATCCATCCCGACCCCGACCGGCTCAAAAAATACGGCATCACCTTGGACACGCTGCAGCAGGCCATCGCCGACAGCAACGCCAACGTGAGCGGCGATTACCTGGTACAGGGCGAGACCGCCGCCGTGGTGCGCGGCCTGGGTCTGATCGGCCGCGGACGCGATCCGATGCAACACATTCTGATGAAGACCGATCCGGTCGAAGCCCATGAGTATCTGCGCGCCGAAGAGCGGCGTCGGCTTCGGCAGATCCGACAAATCGTCGTGACCACGACGAACAACGTGCCGATTCGCGTCGATCACCTGGTCGAAGGCGGGTCGCTGGGGCCGGGCGAGGAGTTCAGCCCGCAGGGCGTGGTCGTCGGTCACCTGACGCGGCTGGGCAAGATGGCCCTGAGCCGCCCCTTGCGCGACCGCGAAGGCCGCGTCGTCGTCGATCGAGAGAACAACCGTCTGTGGGTCGACGAAGAAGAAGCCATCCAAGGGCTGGTCTTGTTGCGAAAAGGCGCCGAATCACTCCCCGCACTCAAACTCGTCAAGGCCAAGATCGACGAACTCAACAACATCCCCGGCCGGTTGCCGCCCGGCGTGCGGATCGAGACCTACTACGACCGCACCGATTTAATCAGCACCACCACCGAGACGGTACACGAGAACCTGCTCGTCGGCATCTCGCTGGTGACCGTGATTCTGTTGATGTTTCTCTCCAACGTGCGCAGCGCGATCATCATCGCCGTCAATCTTCCGCTGGCCTTGATGTTCGCCTTTTTTGTGCTCTTCTTGCGCGGCAAGTCGGCCAATTTGTTGTCGATCGGCGCGGTCGACTTCGGCATCATCATCGACTCGACCGTGATCATGGTCGAGAACATTTATCGCGTGCTCAGCGCCGGCAAATACGCCGAATTCAGCATTACCGAGCGGATTGTGCGGGCGGCGCACGAAATCGAGCGCAGCTTGCTGTTCTCGACGTTGATCATGGTCTGCGCGCTGTTGCCGCTGTTCACCATGACCGGCCCGGAGGGCCAGCTCTTTCGCCCGATGGCCGAGACCTACGCCTTTGCCCTGGGCGGGGCGCTGCTGCTCTCCTCGACCATCGCGCCGGTGCTGTGCCTGCTGCTGTTTAGAAACCTGAAACCGAGCCGCGATAACTTCTTGGTCCGCTACCTGAAACACGGTTACTTGCGGAATCTGGAATTCTGCCTCAATCATCGCTGGTTTGTGGTGGGGACGTTCAGCGTCTTGATCGCCTTCACCATCGCGCTCTTGCCGCATTTGGGCCGCGAATTCATGCCGCCCTTGGAAGAGGGCCACCTTTGGATTCGCGGCATCTTTCCCGTCAGCATCTCGCTGGAACAAAATGCCGAAAGCTCCCGGCTGGCCCGCCGGGTGATGCAAAAGTATCCCGAGGTCGAGATCGTCGTCTGCCAGCTCGGGCGTCCCGAGTCGGGCACCGATCCGATCGGTTTCTACAGCGCCGAGTTCTTCGTGCCCCTCAAGCCATTTGAAACGTGGCCCGCCACCACACCCACCCACGGCTGGCGACGCTGGTTCGCCGCCACGCGGCCGCGCACCAAGCCCGAACTGATTCGCGCCATGAGCGGCGAGCTGGAGGAGCTGTTACCGGGCGTCAACTGGAACTTTTCGCAGGTCATCCGCGACAACGTGCTGGAAGTGCTGTCCGGCGTGCAGGGCGAAAACTCGGTCAAAATCATCGGTCCCGACCTGGACACGCTGGAGAAGCTCGGCCAGCAGGCCGTCGCCGTGATGCGCGGCGTGCCCGGCGTCAAAGACGTGGGACTGTACCGGATTCAGGGGCAGTGCAACCTGGAACTGCCGATCGACCGCGAGAAGTGTTCGCTGTGGAACGTCAGCGTGGCCGACGTGAACAACGTGATCGCCGCCGCCATCGGCGGAAAAAAGGTGTCCGATATGATCGAGGGTGAAAAGACCTTCGACATCATCGTCCGCTGGCCGCAACGGCTGCGGCAAGACCAGACCGACATCCTCAGTATTCCGGTCGACGTGACCGACCAGCGCGTCACGGAGGGGTTCGCCGGCGGCGCCGGCGCCACGCCCCTTTCGGGCGCCAGTCAACGGGTGGCCTCGATCGGCTCGTCGAGCGCGTTGCCTTCGTTGACGGGCAGCCGCTCGACCTCGCTCGACATCAGCAATTCGCCGCGCGAGCGGTTGGCCGATCTGGTCACGCCGCTGGCGGCCGATTCCGACCTGGAAACCCTCGACCCCCAAGGCGACTTTGTGCGGCCCGGCGCGTCGATGATCACCCGTGAAATGGGCAACCGCATGGTGGCCGTCAAGTTCAGCGTTCGCGACCGCGATCTGGGCGGCACCGTCGCCGAAGCCCAGCAGCGCGTGGCGCCGTTGATTCCGCAGGGCTATCGCGTCGCCTGGAGCGGTGAGTTTCAACAGATGGAAGAGGGCGAGCGGCGATTGATGGTCATCATTCCCGTCTCGCTGGTCTTGATCTTCATGCTGCTCTATCTGGCCTTCCGTTCGCTGCTCGATGCCGTCGTCGTTTTGATGAACGTGGTCGAGCTCTCGTTGGGCGGACTATGGGCTTTGTATCTGACGGGGACGAACTTCAGCATCGCCGCGGCGGTCGGTTTCGCCTCGATTTTCGGGGTGGCGGTGATGGACGGTCTGCTGCTGGTGTCGTCGTTCAATCAATTGCGATTGCAGGGTCTGCCCCTGCGCGAGGCGGTTCTGCAAGGGGCGGAGCGCCGCCTGCGGCCGGTGATGATGACCGCGCTGACGGCGATTTTCGGCCTGTTGCCGGCGGCCGTCTCGACCAAAATCGGCGCTCAGAACCAGAAGCCGCTGGCCATCGTGGTGGTGGGCAGCATGATCACGACGTTGTTTCTGACCCGCTACCTGATGCCGGTTCTGTACAGCTTTTACGGCGAGCGTCAGCCGCCCGAAGACGCCGGCGGAATGGCGCATTGAGATGATACTTCACGTGGCCGAGAGTGAGACGTTTTGCCGCGAGGAAAAAGTGGTGGCTGGGGCAGAAGCGGGCCGGGTCGCGGGTCAGGCCGCACGCGACAAGCCGAGCAACCGGCGCAGCGGGGCGCTGAGCGGCAGCCGACTCACGCCATCTTCGCGCGCCAGCGCGGTCAGCACAATTTGCAGCCGCTCTTGGACGCTCAGCGCAAGATCGAGAAACAGGTGCTTTCGTCCCATGATCTCGCAATCGCCGCCCGCCCCGTCCAGCCATTCTTGCCGCACGCGGTAACCAAGTGCGCGGGCCGCCCCAAGCGCCTCCTCCAATAACTCGACTGTGTGCATCCCAGCTTCTCCAAATGACCTGCATGAGGCAGCAGGCTTCGGGCATGCTGTGCAGACTTTGCCGCGTACCTCACGCCCGACGCCTGACGCCTGACGCCTCAAACGGTGGGCCGGCGCTCGCAAGCTCGCTGGTCCCACCCTACGTCTCCCCTCGCTCCCTCCCAAAAACCGGCGGCGGATTATAGGTCAGCAAGCTACAGTTGCCCAGCCGACTGCGACGATTCCTTAGAAAGCCATTCCAGGGAGGTGCCTCATGTCGATCGGCGGTGACGAAGCGGACTTGCGCGAGCAGGTGACCAAGCTTAAAGAGCAGCTTGCCCATGCCCAGCGGCTGACGGCGCTGGGCGAGTTGGTGAGCACCACCACGCACGAATTCAACAACGTGTTGATGACCATCATCAACTACGCCAAGCTCGGCCTGCGCCATAAGGACGCCGCCACCCACCAGAAGGCCTTCGACAAAATCCTGCAGGCCGGCAACCGCGCCGCCCGCATCACCAACGGCATCCTCGGATTCGCCCGAAACCGCTCCGGCAGCCCCGAGCCGACGGACATGGCCAAGCTGGTCGACGACACGCTGTTGCTGCTGGAACGCGAAATGGCGAAGTACCGTGTGGCGGTCGAGCGGCAAATCGACGAGGTGCCGCGGGCCCGCGCCAACCCGAACCAGATTCAGCAGGTGCTGGTCAACCTGCTGATCAACGCCCGTCAGGCGATGCCCCAGGGCGGCCGCGTGCTGGTGCGGTTGGCTTATGATCGCGAGGCCGACATGGTTGACTTGGCCGTGCGCGACAGCGGTTGCGGCATACCGCCCGACGTATTGCCCAGGATATTCGAACCGTTTTACACGACCAAGCGCGGCCCCGACGCCAGCGGCAAAGGCGGCACGGGCCTGGGGCTTTCGGCCTGCCGCGACATTGTGGAGGCCCACCAGGGACGAATCCGCGTGGAGAGCGCCGTCGGCAAGGGGACGGCCTTCACCATCAAGCTGCCGGCCGCCCGTGCGGTTACGGCGGCCCCGGTGGCGTTGCCGCATATAACCGCGGGCCGCGCAGAAACCACGGCGGCTGGAGTCCCAACCGCACAAACAACTGGTTGATCATCTTCTGCTCCAGGTTCGGGTCGCGACCCTGGGGAATCCAGCCGGTGACGGTCGGCTGCTGTCCCACGGGCATTTTCACATGCCGCTGCGAGGTTTCGTTCCGCAGCACGCCCGATCCGGCCGTGGCAAAGAGCGGTTTGGGCACGTCTTCCAGTTCCTTGAAGACGGTCACCTGCACGTTGAAGCCGCCTTCGACCGGAGATATCAGCACATTGGCTTTGCGGCGGTAAGACTGGAAGGTGCTCTCCAGCTTGTCGTAGAAGGTCACGGTGTCGCTGAGCCACGGCTCGGCCAGCGTGGAGCTGGCTTCGGGCCAGGTCCGAATCTCGCCGACCGTCAACGTGTTGTCGATCAGCCGCACACGCTCTTCGCGTTCGATGCGAAAATGGTCGTCGACCACATCGACCAGGGCATTGAAAACGATTTCGGGGTCGGGGACCGGCACGAAAACCGGGTTGGGATGCCGTACCAGCAGCCAGGGCGTGCCGCAGCCGAGGCAGGGCAGCAGCAGCGCGAGCCAGGCGATGTAAAGCGAGCGACCCACCGGGGACCGTTCGAGGGTTGAGGTGGCAAAGACGTGCGGAGAGCAAGGGTGGGTAGTGTGGCAAGAAGCATCGTCCGTTGCAAGACGAACTTGTGCGATTGCGGTTAGCTGGGTAAAGTGCGTTGCGAATCCGGCAGCAGCAGGCATGCCAGCCACGGGCCGAACTCGATCCAGGTCACAAACGGCAAGGCCCACGTCCAGTACCAGGGATTTTGGGTGGGCGACAAGAGCCAAAAAACCAAGCCAAGGTATGAAATGCGGCCCGCAACCACGTCGATGCGTTTGGCTCGGCGGCCGCGCGCCAAGCCAGCGTCAGGGCCATGAGAACGAAGGCCAGGCTCGTCGCGACGCGGACCAGCAGAAAGGCGCTCGTCTTGGGCGAAACGTCGAGCCGCTGCGCGAGTGGCGAGACAAGCCGCTGCCGCCAACTCTCCGGCAGAAGGGCGAACCAAGGCCGCTCGGCGGCGGGCGTTTCGGCGAGCGGCTTGACGTTTTCGATCAACAGCATGAATAGAAAGTCGTTCATCTCCCGACGGCCCAGGAAGGCTTGCAGTCCGCGGCTGGGGGCTTGCGGCGCCAAGGCGGCGTCACCGGCCGGCAAAGGTGGTAGATCGTCTTGTGATTCGGTCGACAGCGCGGGTGGTGGGGCCACGGTGCGTGGAAGCATCGGCCAAAGGACCGCCGTGGTGCAGCCGGCGAGCAGAATGCCGGAGCGAAGTCCCTCGCGCCAACCGCGACGGCGGGCGATGGCGACGAGAAACAGCGGCGCCAGAATAATCGGATAGAGTTTCGCCCCCTCCGCCAGGGAAAGGCACACCACGGCGCACACCAAATATCCCCGTCGTCGTCGTTCGCTCACATGTTCATCAAGCAGGGCATGAACCGCCGCACACACGGCGGCCGTGGTCAGGCAAACGGCGATTGCATCGAGGTGCCCGCTGTTGGCAAATTCCTTCATCACGAGGGGACACCAGGCGTAGGCCAACGACCAACCGACATGCCGACGCGCCTGCCGTAACAGGGTCATCACGAGTGAAAGAGTGGCTAGGTCAAAGACCAGCAAAAGCGCCTTGATCGAGAGAAGGTGCCTGGCCACGGTCTCCTGATCCTGCAAGAGCTTGAGGGTGGTGGTCAGCACGAACGCGAAGTTCTGGCTGTGGTGAATGGCCTTGGCGATCGCCAACCACACCAGATTCACCAGATTCAAAGCGCTGCGGCCGATGCGCACGTCCGCTCGACGCGCGGCTTCGGTAAATACCTCGGCCGTGAGCTGCTTGCCAAACGCACGGACATCGTGTTGACGAATGTCGTTCCATACTTTATCCCTGAGTTCATCCTTGAACACGTTCGAGCCCTCCTGGCTAAGTTGTTGTGGAAAAATAAATTAGGCCAGCGAGGGCTTTTTCAAGTCAAGACCAGGCTTACTGCCATTGGGGCAAGCCCGGACGGTGGCGGAGCGGAACAAATCTCGCCGCAGGTCATTGACCGTCTGCCAGCAATACGAAGCGGCATCGCCCAAAAATTCCACCGCAGGCTCTTTGGTTCTCCTTTTTCCGCTGAAGGTGATGTTGGCCACGCGGGCCAACAATTCCCGCATCCGCCTGATGGTTAGACGCTCTTCCTCGCTAAAAAGTTCCACATTTTCTGCCGCGCGATCTTCCCGCTGCGGGCCATACGGGCGGGCGAGGGACCAAAAGCGTTTGCACGACGCTCCCCAACGGTGTACGATCGAACTAACTATTTGGGCTTCGTGGCGCCGTGGGTTCGCCTTGCTCGGTGGCGGGCCCACGTGGCGGTTCGCTGCTTGACGGGTTGAACTGGCCTGTGGCGAATCGAGAACCTCTCGACGGTCAAAAGAACCTGATCGCGGATCGGCGATGTCGGAATTGATCGGAACGCGAGGATCCAGGCATGAATGCGGAGATTTGTGCTCAGGCGATTTTAGAGTTGCGGTGCTGCACGACACGAGGCTAAACGGTGGTCGTTATGAAACACTACCTGATCGGCGGAATCGTAGTCGGCGGCGTCATTGGGGCCGCGTTTCTTATCATTCGCGGCGAATCGGAGAAAATGCGCGAAACGATCCGCGACGCTGCGCGTGAGACGCGAGAAGATTTGGCGCATGACGCGGTTAAAGAAGGAATTGAAGGCGCGGCCGACGCGGTGCATGAGAAGATCGCTGAGAAGGCGACGCTCGCCAAGCCGGAAGAAGTGGTCGCAGGTGTTTTCGACGTGTTCCATGGCGCCACGAAGGCGGCTGACGAGTTGGGGCTGAAGATCATCGGCCTCGATACCGACGAGGAAAATCAATGGGGCGACAAGCTCGCCGAGGCGATGCGGGCCAACTCGAAGCTGCTCGAAGATCCGCGGGCGCTCGAGCGCATCGAGCGGACCGCGGCGCCCCTCATCAAACAATGCCGTCGCAGCCGCATCAGGTACACGTTCGCCGTGCTTGACGATCCCGAAATCAACGCCTGCTCCATTCTCGGCGGGCATGTCTTCGTCAACAGGGGCTTGCTTGAGTTCGCCGTCGGCGACGCTGAACTGCAGTTTGTGCTGGGTCATGAAATCGCCCATGTCGAGCTCAAGCACTGCGTAAAGAGGATGAGCTACGCGGCCCGTGCCACGCAACTTGCCTCGGTGACCGCGGGAAACTTGGTGGCGATTCTTCACGCGCTTGTGTCAGCCGGTTATTCCGAAGACGAGGAGTTCGCCGCCGATGAATGGAGTGCGCGCGGCATGACGTCGGTTGGTCGCAGTGCTGATGAGATTCTGTCGTTCATCAGGCGATTTAACCGGTTCTGCGACGACCACGGACTCGAAACGAGACCGTCAGCGAAGCCCGAAACCGTGCTTGCGACGGTAAATCGCGAGCTTGGCGATCATTTCCGCACGCATCCACCGGGCCGCGAACGATTGCGCCGATTAGAGCTGCTCACCAGGAGCGGTAAGTAGCGGATCTCAAGGAAGCATTTTCCAAGGCAATTACAGTTAGCTGGCCCTACTTGCCGCGAGGCTTGGCACTGCCGTTGACGACCAGCGCGAGCGCGTCCACAACCAAGCCCTGCCGTTTGTGGATGCCGATGACCGGCGCTCCATCGCCAGTCAGCGTGTATTCTAGACCCAATGCGGGGTACCCCATCCACTCGCTCACGTAAGAATCGTTCTTGTCGAGCGATCCTCCGTCTTGGATGCGCATGAAGACCAATTGCAGTGCGTTCACATACTTTCGTGAGCTTACGTGTACGGCGCCCACCGCGTAGCCCTCGCGGGCGATGGCTCCGTAAATGTAGGTGTTCGGCCGCTCGAATGAGAAAATCGGCAGCAACTGGCCGATACACTTCTCCCCGAATTCGCCCGGCGCACACTCGACCCCAACCAGGAATCCGGCATCCGTGACCAGGCGCTGCGCACCGCCGCCCATGCTGTTGCCCGCGAAAGCGGTGTCTTGGCCCAAGTTGTCCTTGGCGAATGGATTGAAAAGCCTATTACGGTTTCGCGCGGGTTTAGCACGCGCGGCTGCCACCTTCTCCGGTTTCGACGACGCTTTTCGGGCCGCCCTCTCCAACGATGGCCAACTTCCTGGCGGCTCGATGGTCGTCTCGCGACGTTGCGCCTGTCGGGCCCGTTCGGCTGCCTGAGCCTTTACCTCTGCCCTCATTCGCTCGAAGATATCGTCGACCTGCTCGTCATTCGGAAAACCTGGTACGGCTTGCGGAGGGGCAGGCGAGATCGGTTCGGCGGTTGCCTGGGGCCCGGAAGACGGTTGGGCACCTATCGAGGGCGACTGGTCTACGCTCACGTAAGGTTGAACCGGACTAACGCTGGGGCTGGACGGCGCGGGTCCGCGATTTCCAGGCTGCCCGGACGGGTAAGGTCCGCTGGCGATCAACACCGTGCCAGCCCGCGACGAGTCGACGTCGCCCACTGTGGCCTGAGAATCTGAATCGGGCGATCGGCCGGAGAAAGCAACACCCAAGAGCGCGATTGGCACGCAGCACCCGAGCAGCACAAACCAAACCCAGATTGGCGGCATGCCGAGTCGGGGCCGCGCCGCCGGTCGGAGCGGACCGGTCCCAGCGGGGACCGCCGCAACGGGGGCCGCCCACGCCGCAGTCGCGCTGGAGAACGGCCTACGTTCGGGCCCGGCCACTTGCGTTTGGCCGGCGAAGCGGCGAGCGGTGTCGGCGGGCGCCGCAACGGGCCGCGACGCAATCGGTGGCCGACCGGGCGGCTGGTCGGCCGCCTTGGCCGGACGCAACGGAGGGACGAACTCGTCGTTGCGCCGCTCGGCGTCGTAGCGCGAGCGTTTCAGCGGGTCGAGGAGGCAAAGCTTGGCCGCCGCGATTTCATTCAGCAGGCGGGTCGCTTCCGCGCCATACTTTCCGGTCTGGAAATTTCGCACGTAGGCGCTTTGACGCACCACCGCGGCGTTAATGACCTCCGTGTCCCGCTCGTCGGGCGAGATCCCAAGCAACTGGTAATGCGTTGGGGGACGTCGTCCCTCGGGGATACCCAGCCATTTGCGATACGGATCGAACATCGAAGCTCCACCCTTCAAATATGCGTTTCGCGCTGCGGTGCCGCATGCGCGCCGGCCCACCTAATGCCGCGCATGCGAATCATCTTAGACGATGTTCGCTGTCAAGCCAACTGGAAGCGGCAATAGTAACGTGTAAAATGCGAGGTCTCGCCGAGATCAGGGTCGCGCGACGTCGGCGAGCTGGGGGATTGAGTGGAGCGGTCGCCAATCGTTGGCGTGCCAGCTTCCGTGTCGCGCGAGGCTGTCGAGCGTCACTTCTTGCGCTTGGTACAGCGCTTTCACGTGGTGCTTTCGTAACGACGCTGAATACATTCCGCGCACCCGGACGTACCACTCATCGTTGGCCGGTGGAGCAGGCGGTCGAAGTCGGGCCAGTGGATAACCATTGGTCGCCTGCGGCGACCTAGCAGGTTGCGACGCTCCCGGCGGCCGAACCGTCGGCGGATTTCGCACAAGCGACGAAGTTGGGACCACCGCGGTCGGAGCGAGGGGCGGCGGCGATGGTTCGACCAACTCGGCCTCAATCGGCACGTCGGCCACTGGCGTCGATGGGAACCGGGGGGTGGCCGCTCTCTCCGTCGTCGCTGCCGGTGGCTGTGAGGCAGGCGGCCCGACCGCCGCGGGCGCGGGTGCGAAGAAGTCGCCGATGCGCATCCACGGCCCGTTCGACGCACATATCAGGTCGTCGTCAGCGACGCGCCCCGCGAGGCGAAGCTGCTCGACTTCGTGGCGGTGCAAGGAGCTGACAATGCGGCCCCCACGAATCACCCGCAGCTCGCCTCTCTTGTGCCGGCTGACCGGTGTGGCAGGATCCGCCGCGGGCGGATGCTGATCGTTCGTCGTCCGCGCCGGGGCAGCAAGGAATTCGGCGATCGACATCCAGTCGGCGTTGCGCACCGAGACATGATCGGCCAACGTAATGCGGCCTGAGGCGAGCAAACGCTCCAACCCCGCGCGATCGGTCGGCCCAAACGCTACGCCGTCTTTCAACAGCCGCAAATCGCCCTGCTTCTTGCTCGCCATCCGCCTACTCCCCTACTCCCCTACTCCCCATTCCGCATCGCTTCGGCCGTCAGAGATTCGCCCCACAGCATGAGATCATCTTCCGACAAACTGTTATCGCGGACAAATTCGGCTTTCACTTTCGCCTCATGCCCGACAAGCGTGGCCGACACCTGCAGGCGGCCGTTCTCTTGATAGCTGTAACGCACCTCGACGGGCCAGCCCGCGGGCAAGTTGGGCGGCAGGCCGCGGATCACACACGTGCCCACCTCCATGCAGGCGTCGGGGATTTCGCTTTCGCCCTCGACCACCGCCACCTTCACGGTCGTCTGACCGGCCTTGAACGTCTGGAACCGCTGGGCGGCCGAGTGCGGCAGCGGCGTGTTCTTGGCGATGATCACGCGGTTCACGCGCTCGCCGCTCTGCGCGTCGATGCCCACGATGCCCAAGCTGTGCGAGTTGATGTTCGTCACCGCGAATTGCGCGTGGCCGCCGCCGCACCCCTGCTGTTGGAGCATAACGTCCGCATACAGCGCCGCGCCGTGGGCCACCGCTTCGTCGACCGAAACCGAGTAATCGACGGCGCGGCCCGCCAGCTTCTCCAGCATGCGGCGAATCATCGGCATTCGCGTCGCCCCGCCCACGACCAGCACCCGATCGATGTCCGGCCAGGTCAACCCCGCCTGCATTACCACAATGTCGGCGGTAGTGCCGGTGCGCAGTACCAGCGGCGCAGTCGCCTCTTCGAACTCTTGCCGCGTGATCTCCACTTTCAACCGCCGGCCGGCGTGGTTGACGAACATGGTCGCCTTCAGCCGTTCCGAAAGGGTTCTTTTGGCTGATTCCGCGGCCAGCCACATGTCTTCGAGAGTCTCCGGGCATTGCCGCGGGTCTTCGCCCAGCTCTTTCTGCAACCGTTCCGCGGCGATCTCGACCAGTTTTTCGTCCCAATCTTTGCCGCCCAGCCGCACGTCGCCGTCGGTCGCCAGCGCCTTGAACGACTGGTCCCGCATCTCCACCACGGTCACGTCGAACGTTCCGCCGCCCAGGTCGTACACCAGCGCGCGCAGGGGCTTGTCTCCCTTGACCCTGCCCGATCGGTCGAGAAAGCCCTCCTGATAACCGTAAGCAATGGCCGCGGCGGTCGGCTCGTTGAGAATGTCGAGCACTTCCAGTCCGGCCAAACGGCCGGCGTCCATGGTGGCGCGACGCCGCGTTTCGTCGAAATACGCGGGCACCGTGATGACCGCCTTATCAACCGCGCCGAGTTTGCGTTGGGCGTCGGCCTTCAGCCGCCGCAAGATATAGCTGGAAATGACCTCGGGCGGCAGCGGCTCGCCGTTGATCTTTTTGTGGTAATGCTTGCTCCCCATATCACGCTTGACGCAGTCAGCGACCTTCTCGGGTTCGATCGCCGCGGCCAACACGGCCTGTTTTCCGACGACCGTGCCGCCGTCGTCAAAGAGCACCACGCTGGGCGTGAGCAAGTCGCCATCGGCGTTCGGAATGCTCGTTGGGCGGCCCTGTGGATCGAGGCAAGCAATTACCGAGTAGGTCGTGCCTAGATCGATTCCGACTGCGCGCGCAGGCTGAGCGGCGACAGGCGACCGCGGTAAGGGATACGGCTCGCGCTCCGCGCGCGGCAAATGTGCCGGCTCGCGCACAGCCTTCGAAAAGGCATCAGCGAAGGAAACGCAGCTTGGGAAGCGGTCGTTCGGATGCTTCGACAGGGCGCGTTTCACCGCAGTGGAGACTGCCGCTGGAATCGTGGGCACGAGTGCGTGCAGAACGTCGGGCTCCTGCGTCACCTGGGCTACGTAGATTCCATTTGCCGTCGAACCTTCAATTGGGTGACGGTCCGCTAGGCACTGAAAGACGGTGACGGCCAGAGCGTATTGGTCGGTCTTGCCGTCGATCGGCTTGCCCATAATGAGTTCGGGTGCCATGTACTCTGGCGTCCCCAGCACCATGCCCGCCCTCGTGAAGCCTTGCTTCGAATCCGCTTGGTCTGTCGCGAGAACCTTAGCGATACCAAAATCGCTCAAATATGCGTTTCCAGGCTCATCGAAGAGGATGTTCCCTGGCTTCACGTCTCGGTGGACGTAGCCCCGCGTGCCAACAAAGTCCAGCGCGCCGGCGATATGGGGAAGCCATTCGAGCACGCCGGCAAGCTTTCCTTGAATGGGCTTTTCGCGGTCCGTTCGAAGTCGGTCATCAAGGCTGCCGCCGGACAGGAACTGCATCACCGCGAAGGGAAGGCCGTCGTGTTCGTCCACGTCCGTTATCTTGACGATATGCGGGTGCGACAGGCGCACGAGCGATCGAATTTCGCGCGAAAAACGCTGAGCGAATTCGTCGTCCGCCATCAAAGTACGGCGCGGAACTTTGATGACCACGTCGGCCTGTAGCTTGCCGTCGTGCGCACGGAAGACGAACCCCATGCCGCCTTCGCCGAGCTTGGCGGTTACGCGGTAACGGCCACCGGACAAGTCGATGCCCGTCCAATCGAGGTTGACGTCTAGGCTCACGTTTGCTGCTCCTAACGCGTCTTGGTCCGAGCGGCGAGTGTTGGGGACGCTGCCAGGCTTGCACGAGATCGAGCATAGCCGGGCCGAAGCCGGTACGCAAGCATGGCGGCCAGATGAAGCCTGCTGATTGTAGGGCGGCGCGAACTCTCTTACGATAGTCAGAGGCCAAAGGCTGCGCCCTCAAAGAACGTCTCTCGGGGCCCAGGCCCAACCCGATTGACCGTTCAACAGCGAGAAAGAGCGATGGCGGCACGGAACCGATGGACGTTCGGGCGTGATCCGAACTGCGATATTGTCATCGAACACGCGGCGGTGTCATCCCGGCATTGCCAGTTGACCCGCCTCCCTGATGGGTTCGTGCTGGAAGATCTCGGGTCGAGCAAGGGCACCTTCGTCAACGGCCAAAGGATCTCGGCAGTGGTCAAGGTCGGGCCGCACGATCAAATCACCCTCGGACACGATTGTCGGTTGCCGTGGCCAGGACCAACGGCCGCCCCGGGGCGGGTCATCCCAATCGGCCGCGCAGACGACAACGACGTTGTTCTCGACTATCCGATGGTTTCCCTTCACCACGCGCAGTTGATCGTGAACGGCTCACAACTGACGCTGGAAGATCTGCGGTCGAGCCACGGAACCGCAATTGGAAGTCCCGAACGAAAAATCACCAGGGCGCCGCTGTCCCCTAACGACGTCGTCTATTTCGGCTCGCTACGTGTGCCGGCGCAGCGTCTCCTGGCGGGTCGGCTCGTCTTGGGCCAAAAACCCAGCCTTCAGGTGAAGGTTCCCGTGTCGGCGATCATCTTCGGTCGCGATCCATCGTGCGATCAGGTGCTGGATGACCCTCTCGTCTCGCGCCGGCACGCTCGCTTGATCCGCAGTGAGCAGGGCTATTTGATCGAAGATTTGGGCTCGACGAACGGCACCTTCCTCAACGGCCGGCGGTTGGCGGAAAAAGCGCCAGTGCAGCCGGGTGACCGAATTGGGCTGGGAGATTGCGTGTTTCAATTGACTGACGACGGCAGGCTCGAGAGGCGAGATTATCGCGGCAACGTCACACTCGAGGCGCGTGATATCGGCGTTTCCGTCCCCCGCCGACGTTTGCTCGAAGGGGTCTCATTAACCATCTTCCCTTCAGAATTCGTGGGTTTGATGGGACCCAGCGGAGCTGGAAAAACAACTCTCATGACCGCCCTGAACGGCTACACGCCGCCCAGCACCGGTCACGTCATGGTCAATGGCAGCGATCTGTATTCGAATTACGATCAATTCAGCGGCTCGATCGGCTACGTGCCTCAAGACGACATCATCCACCGAGAGCTGACTGTCTACCAGGCACTCTACTTCACGGCGAAGCTTAGGCTGCCCGCCGATTATTCGCGGCAAGACATTCAATCCCGGATCGCAACGGTGCTCGACGAGCTCGGCATCACGGGGACCGAGCACGTGCCAATTGGTTCGCCGGAAACAAAAAAGGGCATAAGCGGGGGCCAGCGCAAGCGCGTCAATTTGGCGATGGAGCTTCTCACCGACCCCTCCCTGCTGTTCCTCGATGAACCGACTTCCGGACTGTCGTCGGGCGACACGCTGGTAGTGATGCGGATGCTGCGCAAGCTGGCTGACCGTGGGAAGACGATCTTGCTGACGATCCATCAGCCGAGCCTCGAGGTTTTCCGGTTGATGGACAACCTTGTCTTTGTGGCGCGCGACAAAGAACAGGACGGCCCTGGCACGGTCGTTTACTATGGCCCGGCGTACCCGGATGCCGTCGAGTTCTTCAATCCAAATGGTGTGCCGAACCTGCGGCCAGGCGCGGATGCGCCGCCTGAGGCGGTGGAAGAAGGCTATAAGAAGGGCTGCCAAGAGCACGGCCACGCGGATTGGGTCCGGCGCTATGGCGGCTCGGTCCACCACCGCGACTACGTGGCATCCCGCGCCGGCCGGCAGCCGAGCATCGGCCAGTTGGCCTCGTCGTACAAGAAGCGCCCGGGCTTCGATCTGCGGCAGTGGCTGACCTTAACCGCCCGCGCGGCGACGATCAAAGCCAAAGACCACCGCAACACGGCGGTTTTGCTGGTGCAGGCCCCGATCATTGCACTGCTCATCAACGCTGTATTTAGCGCCCAGGTCGCGGAAGCCCAGGCAAATCCGGTTCAAGCGTCAAACTCGCTGTCAGTAACGGTCTTTCTGCTTGTGCTTTCCGCTTTATGGTTCGGCTGCTCCAACTCGGTCCGCGACATCGTCGGCGAAGCCGCGATCTATCGGCGCGAACGGATGGTCGGTTTATCGATCGGTTCCTACGTGGCCTCGAAGTTTACTGTGCTGGGAGGCCTTTGCGTTCTGCAATGCCTCGTTCTGCAAGCCCTGGTCGCACGGGGGTGCGACCTAAAAGCGGGATTCCCAGGCATGTTCGCGGTGCTGTTGGTTGTCGCGCTCGTCGGGGTGGCGATTGGCCTGGCGGTGTCGGCATTTGCGAAGACTTCGGAGTTTGCCATTGCCATGCTCCCAATCGTTCTGCTGCCGATGGTGATTCTTGGCGGGATCATGCTACCGGTACATAGGATTCAGGCCGGCGTTCGCCCGATGGCCCAGCTCATGCCGTCGCGTTGGGGGTTCGAGGGCCTCCTCCTCTTGGAGAATAAAAGACGATCGCCGTTTAGCGCGCCCGCCGAGAGAAAAAAAGACGAGAAACGTTCGTCGGCTCCGGTCATGGAGAGACGCGACTGGGCCGAATACTATTTTCCGGCAAATCAACACCGGTCCGGCGTCATCGCAGCGTTCGTGGCGCTCCTCGCCATGTTGACGGTGCTTATAACGGCAATTTGTTTGATTCTGCGATCGCGCGATATACGTGCGCGACGAACGCGGTGACATCTCGTAATGGTGGCCTGGGAAGCGATTCGCGAAGAGGTCGAAGCACGACTGGAGTCGTTGCGTGACGCGATCGCCCAACAAGAGGCGATTCTGTAACAAATCGTCAAGCCGGAAGATGCGGCGTTGGCCGTCGCCTTGACGGATTTGCAAGCTCGCCGCGACCAGCTTAAGGACGAGCGTATCCAATCCTTGGGCGAGGTCAGCCAAGCGCAAATCAACACGAACGAGGTCGCTTTGAAAAGCGCTCCAGCGGCGGACGACGCCGCAGCCGATTCGTGCGAGAATCGCCTCCACAACCACCGTTTCAGGTGGAAAGGCTTGCGATCCACCGTGCCGGCGGCTTCGACGCGCGTGCGATCGAGTCGCCCCCCCTTGCCAAAGTACACGGTGACATGGCACAACATAGGATACAGCATCGCCGGCCAGTGGCGGTAAGTGGGGATGGGGGCGACGGTTGCGCGCCGCAAGGGGTGCCGGCAGGGTGCTGCCTTCCGAGGCAAGTGCGATCTGAGTGCCGCACATTGCCATCGTGTTGTGCATTTGCAACATGCCCGTTAGCGCATGCTGCCGACAAGCAACGTCGAACGCGCCGCAGGGAGCTGCCGCGCGAGCGCTGACTTTTGCGAATGCTCGTGGCCGCAAACGACTTACGGCCATCTCTCGCCGAATGGATCCCGATTGTGGCACCGCGCGTGCTTTTGGTTCCAGCGACACGCATTTCGGCTGGCAACCACATCCAGGCCAGCCATTTTCAGCAACCGCAAAAAGGAAACTCGCCCTTGGCCAAAACCCCCAAGCACGCTGGTCACACTCGCAAAATCTCGACGGACCCGGCCCACAAACAGAACATGAAACCGCGGTCGAAACCCGTCGCCGGACGCCCGAACGCCTTTGATTTCGACGACGAACCGCTGGCCCGCTTGAGCGACGAGCACGAACCGCTCATCGACGACGAAGCCGACGAGACAGCCGAAGCCGCGGATGCCGACGAGGCCGACGAAGAAGAACTCGGCTTCGGCGACCAGGAACTGGAAGGCAGCATGGGCGGAGACCGCATCGACGATCCGGTGCGGATCTACCTGATGCAGATGGGCGAGATTCCGCTGTTGACGCGCGAGCAAGAGATTGCCGCCGCCAAGGAAATCGACCAGGCGCGACGCCGTTATCGCATCACGCTGTTGGCCAGCGACTTTTTGTTGCAAGGCGCGGTGGCCCTGCTGAAAAAGGTCCGCGACGGCGAGCTGCGGCTCGATCGCACGGTCGATGTCTCCGTGACCGACGCCCAAGAGAAGAAGCGGATCATGGCCCGGCTTCATCCGAATTTGAAAACGCTCGACCACCTGCTCAAGCAGAACGAGCTTGACTTCCGCACCGTGATGAGCCGCGGCGCCAAGATGCCCGACCGCCGCGCGGCCTGGCGGCGGCTGGTCTTGCGACGCCACAAGGCCGTGCGGCTCGTCGAAGAGCTCGATTTGCGAACGCAACGCTTGCAGCCGTTGATGGAGAAACTGGCCGAAATCTCCCGGCGCATGGACGACCTGCTCGACCAGATCAACGTCCTGCGGGTCAAACACGCTGGGCCGGAGCAAGTGGCCTCGCTACGGAAAGAGCTGCGTTATCTGCTGCGAATTACGCTGGAAAGCCCGTCGACTTTGCGTGCCCGGACCGCCAACACGGCGGCCTGCCTGACGCGCTACGATGCGGCCAAGCGCGTGCTGTCGGCGGGCAACTTGCGTCTGGTGGTCTCCATCGCCAAGCGCTATCGCAACCGGGGCCTGAGCTTCCTCGATTTGATTCAGGAAGGGAACACCGGGCTGATGCGGGCGGTCGACAAGTTCGAGCACGGCCGCGGCTTCAAGTTCTCGACCTACGCGACTTGGTGGATTCGCCAGGCCATTACGCGGGCCATCGCCGACCAGAGCCGCACCATCCGTTTGCCGGTCCACATGATCGAAACGATGGGCCGGGTGAGGGAGGTCACGCGCCGCTGGTTGCAAGAATACGGCCGCGAACCGACGGTCGACGAAACGGCGGCCGAAACCGGGCTGACTCTGGAAGAGGCCCGCTGCGTGTTGAAGATGACGCGGCATCCGCTCTCGCTGGACCAGCCGGTGGGCGACCACGACGACAGCTTCTTCGGCGAGTTCGTGGAAGACCATCGCCACGAGGACCCGCTGCACGACATGACGCAAAACATGCTCAAAGAGCGGCTGGCCGACGCCCTGGGCGAGCTGAATTATCGCGAGCGCGAAATCCTCCGATTGCGTTACGGACTGGCCGACGGGTATTCTTACACATTGGAGGAGGTCGGAAAGATCTTCTCGGTGACGCGGGAGCGCGTGCGGCAGATCGAGGCCAAGGCCGTCCGCAAGTTGCAGCATCCCGTGCGTTGCCGCCGCCTGGTCGGCTTCCTCGATCAGGTCGGCTCGGCGTGAGGCACGGAGGTAGACGGTAGACAGTAGACGGTAGACAGGGAGAGGGATATGAAGAGCGAGCATGTCGGCCAGACTCCAAGTTTGCAATTCGCAATTGGCAATTGGCAATTTGCAATTTCCTCCCCCCGTCTGCGGTCTGCCGTCTACCGTCTACTTGTCGTCGCATTCATCATCGCCATCGCATCAAGCGCCCGCGCCGCCGACCGCTTCGCGGCTATTCGCGACCGAATGGTCGACGACGTTGTCATCGGCCAGGGGGTGACCGACTCGCGCGTGATCGCGGTCATGCGCAAGGTGCCGCGGCACGAGTTCATGCCCGAAAAGCAGCGCGACAAGGCCTATCGCGACGAGGCCTTGCCGATCGGCGAAGGGCAGACGATCTCGCCGCCGTTTGTGGTGGCCTCGATGACCGAGCATCTCGATCCACAGCCCGACGACAAGGTGCTGGAGATCGGCACGGGCAGCGGTTATCAGGCGGCCGTGCTGAGCGGTCTGGTGAAAGACGTCTACACGATCGAGATTCAAAAGCCGTTGGGGGTCCGCGCCGAAGCCACGTTGCGGCGGATCGGCTATCAGAACGTCCATTGCCGCATCGGCGACGGCTACCAGGGATGGCCCGAAGCCGCGCCCTTCGACAAGATCATCGTCACCTGTTCGCCCGAAAAAATCCCCCAGCCGCTCATCGACCAGTTGGCCGACGGCGGCCGCATGATGATTCCGGTCGGCCAGCGGTTTCAGCAGGTGCTCTATCTGTATAAGAAGAGCGGCGGCAAGCTGGAAAAAGAGGCGGTCGAGGCGACGATGTTTGTGCCGATGACGGGCACGGCCGAGAATTTGCGCGAGGTGGAATATGATTCGGCGCACCCGGAGATGATCAACGGGAGCTTCGAGAAATCGACGGTGATCGAGGGCGTGCCCGACGGCTGGTACTACGCGCGGCAGTGCAAGCTGGAAGCCGTCGACCGAGCGCCCGACGGGCGGCAGATACTCACCTGCCGCAACATCGAGCCGGGCAAGTTTTCGCAGATTCTGCAGGCGTTTGGCGTCGATGGCCGAAAGGTTCGGCAGTTGGAAGTGGGGCTGTGGGTCCAAGGCTTCGACATTCGTCCGCCCCTGACGGAGCCCGACCGCCGGCCGCGGCTGATCGTGAATTATTACGACCAGAACAAGGCGTTCATCAAAGAGGAGTCGCTGGGTCCGTGGACGGGCACCTTCGGCTGGATCGCGGTCCGCGATGTGGTTCCCGTTCCGCGTGAGGCCCGCGTGGTCGTGCTCTATCTGGGCATGCTGGGCGCGACGGGCGAGGTTTCTTTCGACAACGTCAGCGTCAAAGCGGTGGCTGCGAAGTGACCGCCGCGCAAAACAAAAGCGACACGCGCGCGTCGCTTTTGTTTGGGCTGGCCGCTTCAGCGAACGCTGTTTCGATCCAGGTCCCTCCTCGACGAGTCAGCCGCACGGCTGGAAGACCTGGCCAATCAATGGCTTCAATGATCTTGCAGTCCGGTTTCTGCCGACGCCTCCGCCGCGTGCGACTCGCCTTCGATAAGATCGGCGGCGTGGGCATGCTGGATCGCTTCTTCGGTGCTGGATGGGTCGACCACGCGGCAACTCGCCGCCAGCCGCTCGGACAGCTCGCGCAATTCCGCCTGCCAGGCGGCCGGCTCGACCTCCGGCGGACAAACGGCGGCAAATTCCTCGCACAGCAAGATCAGCCGCAGCAGATGCCGGAAGATCAGCCCTTCCTGCTTGGTCAGATCGCGCGACTTGACGAAGTTGTTGAAGTTGCCGCCGAAGAAGAACAGCTCGCCCGCCGCCCACACCGCTTGTGTCTCGACGTCGCGCACTTCGGGGTGCAAGGCGTCGAACAACAGCCGCAGCTTTTCGGCGAAAACAGGCGGCCGCTCGAAAGGCCCGTCGCGGTCGAAGCGGTCTTCCTCTTCTTCGCCTTCCGGCACGGGGGCCGCCATCAGGCCACGGGCGATCAGCTCGTCGTCGAGCCGCGTGGTCGCCAACGGGCCGGGCGGCAGGTCGCGCGGCACGCGCACGTATTTCAGCACCGGTCCCGGCAAGCCCAGCACGCTCTCCAACGCTTGCAGCCGCTCCGTGCGGTCGGCGATGCCAAGCTGCTCGATCAGAAAGGCGCCGTACAGCGGATTGACGCTGCGAAACGACAGCAGCCGCGGCAATGTGTCCGTCGCATGCGCCAAACGCGGCGAATAACGCGGCGGAGTCGGCGCGTCGCTCCCGCTCCCGCCGTGAGAGGCGTGGGGCGATGACTGCGGCAAACCAAACAGTCCCTTGGTCGGCGCCGCCGCGACCTTCGGTTGCTGCGGTTCCTCATTTTTCTCAGGCGGCTCGGGCTCCAGCCTCACATAGCCGCCGGAGCAGAGCGTAAGCAGCATGCGGTCAAGCGCCTGTTCGCCGGCACGAATCCGCGGCTCGTCCATCAGCCGCTTGCGAATCAGCTTGCGGATGAGATCGACGTCGGGCGAGATGCTGAGCAAATATGCCAAGAGCCGCCAGGGAAGCTGTCCCTTGCTGTAAAGCTTGCCCGGCGGCGCCAGCTTCAGCTTGTCGAACTGCTGCTCGTTCCAATAGGCCTGGTTTTCGCGCCGCGTCGGCCGCTTCTTCTTGAGGGCTTTTTTGGCCTTCATCAGGCCGGGGTCTTTGGTGTCTTCCGGAATGGCGTCGTACTTTTGCTTCCAGCGCAGAATCTTCACGTCGTCTTCGTGGGCCAGGGCGAACACGTAGCCGCGGTCGTCGAATTGCGGGCGGCCGGCACGCCCGAAAATCTGGTGGGCCGTGCTCGCCTCCAGCAGCTTCTGCTCGCCCGGCTTGCCTTTGACCAGCGACGTCAGCACCACGCTTCGCGCGGGCAGATTGATGCCGGCCGCCAGCGTCTCGGTGCAGACGCACACGGCCAGCAGCTTGCGCTGAAAGAGGTGTTCGACGATGCGGCGATACTTGGGCAGCAGGCCGGCATGATGGACGCCCACGCCGCGCATCAAAAGCTGCTTGAGCTTCGTGCCCGCCCCCTGCGATAAGTCGAGCTTGTTGACTTCGTCCAGAAGCCGCGAGCGGACCGGCTCGCCGAGCAAGTGGCAACCTTTGAGCTGCTCGGCCACGCTCCAGCATTCGTCGCGGTTGAAGCAGAACACGAGTGCGGGCGTCTGCCGGGTGGCGTCGTCGCCCGCGGCGATGCGGGTGGCAAACTCGTTCAGCAGCTCGTCGGGCACCCACTGATACGTCAGCGGCACGCGCCGCTCGGTGCTTTGCACCAGCTCGACTTTGCGGCCGTGGCAACGGTCGAGCCAATTGACGAACTCCTGTGCGTTGCCGACGGTGGCCGAGAGCAGCAGCAGCTTGACGTGCGGCGGCAGCATGCCCAACGACAATTCCCAGACGGCGCCGCGTTCGACGTCGGCGAAACTGTGAAACTCATCCATCACCACGGCGCTGACCGGCGTAAAGTCGAACGCCGCCTGGTGCAGCAGCCGGTTGAGCAGAATCTCGGCCACGACCACCAGCACGCGGGCCTTGGGGTTGACGCGGCGGTTGCCGGTCACGAGTCCCACGTCGTCGGGCGAGAAGCCCCAGCGGACGGCGGCCGCCTGCATCTCGGAGAATTTTTGTTCGGTAAGCGCGATGAGCGGGGTGGTGTAATAAGCGAGCGTGCCGTTGTGCAGGGCCTCGAACAGAGCGGCTTCGGCGATCAGCGTTTTGCCCGTGCCGGTCGGCGCGCAGACCAGCACTCCCTGCTCGGCCGTGAACCAGGCCAGCAGCGCCTCTTCCTGCACCGCGTAGGGCGGATAAGGGAGCTGTTTGAGATACGCTTCGGCCAGTTCGTCGCGGGAGAGCGTGGTGGGCATCCGCCCAGTGTAGAGCCTGCCGGTCGCGACGCCAATGCTCGGACTTTCGCGTAAGATTGTCCAGCGGCTCCAATTCCGATCTATCCGGCCGGCACCTCGGGACCGCCGGAGGCCGACCGCCCGATGGAAGAACGTTTTGGCGGTTGGCGACGACCAAGGTCGTCGTCTCGGTGGAACGAGGCGAGGGAAAAGTCTTTACGGGCGCGGGTCCGATTGGTTGGTCCCGGCGTTGCGGAAGCTCCGCGCGTGACGATTTCAGGCACTGGACGAGCACGCTTTTATAGCGTAGAACCCGTGAAAACGCGGGCCGAATGGCGGAATTGGCAGACGCACAGGACTTAAAATCCTGTGGTGGGCAACCACCGTGCGGGTTCGATCCCCGCTTCGGCCAATGCGTTACGGCAACTCCACCCAATCGGCCGGGGGGACTCACAACGAGTAGCCAACGCGCCGCCCCCCTCATCCCGAATGGCCGAAGTTCAGATTTCGGCGACTGGTCTCGCCACAACTGCAGGAGTTGCCCCAACGTGGGCCGAGCCACGCTCTCGCGCGGGAATAACCGCCCGCTACGGCAGACGGGACAGGCGTGAGCTTCAGGCCCGAAAGGAAAATCGCCTGCGCTGGCCGGCTCCGCGGCGGGCGGTGCGGCGGGCGGTGCGGCCTGTTCCTGCTGTTGTTGCAGCAGCCGGCGGCACACGTCGAGCTTTCTCTGGCGATGGCAGTTCGCCAAAAAGCCGTAGTGCCGGATGCGCTGAAAACCGGAGGGCAAGACGTGCAGCAGGAAACGACGCAGGAACTCCACCGCCAGCAGCGTCATCGTGCGCCAGCCCCCGCCGTGCGCGTAATCTTTCCATCGAAAGCTGACGTGGCGGTCGTC
>DATLUO010000227.1 GCA_035533075.1 Pirellulales bacterium
GACGACCGCCACGTCAGCTTTCGATGGAAAGATTACGCGCACGGCGGGGGCTGGCGCACGATGACGCTGCTGGCGGTGGAGTTCCTGCGTCGTTTCCTGCTGCACGTCTTGCCCTCCGGTTTTCAGCGCATCCGGCACTACAGCTTTTGGGCGAACTGCCATCGCCAGAGGAAGCTCGACGTGTGCCGCCGGCTGCTGCAACAACAGCAGGAACAGGCCGCCCCCCCTCCGCCAACTCCACGCAAAAATGTCGCGTGCCGAACTGTGTGCCTCTTTGCGCTCGGTTCGCTCGCCTCCCTGACTCTGCCCTGACTGGCCTTGCCTTGACGATCGAAATTGGCCCTGATTCAAAGATCGGTCCCAGCATCGACCTGAATTGCCGACATCTTGACCCTTGGATGCGCTCGCCGAAAGGCGATAATGTGCGAACGAACATTTCAAAGGAGCGCGGGCGGATATGCCGGTGACAAAGCGGAAAGCTACGGGGGCACACTTCACACCGCCGGACCCGGCCCGGCTGATCGCGGAGCGCGTGGCCGCGCTCATGAGCGGCTTGAAAGGGCCCATCCGTGTGCTCGATCCCGCCTGCGGCGACGGCAACCTGCTTCGCGCCATCCACGATGCGCTGCCGCGCGAGGTGCGGCGGCGCATGACGCTCATCGGAATCGAGAACGATCACGCTTCGTTCGCGTCGCTGCAAGCCAGGCAGTCGAGCTTCGATACCGGCCGCATCGACCTGATCCGGGGAGACTTCCTGGAGTTCTTCGGCGACAACGACCTGTTCGGCTCCCACGAAGAGCTCGAGCCGGTCGATTGCATCATCGCCAATCCGCCGTACGTCAGGACGCAGGTGCTCGGCGCCAATCGCGCCCAGCAGCTCGCGGCACGGTTCGGCTTGAGCGGCCGCGTCGATCTTTATCAGGCATTTCTGGTGGCGATGGCCAGGCAATTACGCCCCGGCGGCATTCTTGGCGTCATTACGTCGAACCGCTTCCTGACTACCAGGGGCGGCATGGCCACGCGGCGGTTCCTGCGCACGAAGTTCGACCTGCTCGAAATTGTCGACTTGGGCGACACCAAGCTGTTTGAGGCCGCGGTGCTGCCCGCACTGGTCTTCGCCCGAAAACGCGGCGACGCCACCGAGGCAAACGGCACGGATGGGCCAAGCTTTGTTCGCATTTATGAGGCGACCAGCGACGGCAACGGCGACGCCGAGCAGGTCGCCTCGCTCGTCGATTCACTGCGCCAGCCGCAGCCCGGACTCGTTCGTGTGAATGGCTGTCGCTACCGAATTGCCACGGGCAACCTGCCGCTCGGTCACGACGACACCAAGCCATGGACGTTGCTCACCGGCGGCGAAGCGGATTGGGTGGCGATGGTCGATGCCGCCGCGCGGTGCCGCCTCGGCGAGGTGGCGAAAGTGCGCGTGGGCATCAAGACCACCGCCGACGGTGTTTTCATCCGCCGCGATTGGGAGACGCTGCCCGGCGAGATTCGGCCGGACCCGCAGCATCTCCGGGCGCTCCTTTCGCAGGAAGATACCGCCAAATGGCGGCCGCTGGAAGCCGCTGGCCCGCAAAGGCGGGTGCTTTATACACACGAGGTCGTCGATGGCCGGCGGCGTGGGGTTCGTTTTTCGGCATCGTCGCCCACCTGGAAGTATCTGCTGAGCAGAAAAGAGAACCTCGAGTCGCGAAAGTACGTGCTCGACGCGGGACGAGCGTGGTATGAGATTTGGGTGCCGCAGGATCCGCAAGCATGGTCGCTGCCCAAGATCGTCTTCCCCGATATCAGCCCCGACGCGCGGTTTTTTTGGGATGTAAAAGGATCGCTCGTCGACGGCAATTGCTATTGGATCACGACCAACGACCCGGATGACGAAGAGCTGTTGCTGTTTATCCTGGGCGTCGCAAATGCGGCGCTGATCTCGCGGTACCACGACTTGGCCTTCCAAAACAAGCTGTATTCGCAGCGCCGGCGTCACCTGACCCAGTACATCACCGAGTATCCGCTGCCCGACCGCGATGCCGCGCCGTCGCGGCAGGTTGTGAAAGTCGTCCGGCGGCTGGTGCAAGAGACGCTGAGCAGTGAGGAGCGTCAGCGGCTGGAAGCGAGGGTCGACGCGCTCGTCGCGCAGGCCTTCGGCATCGACTGGCCGGATGTCACGGGTAGGGCGGCTTCATCGACAGCGCCTGCTGGCGAGCACGCTTTACATCATCATCTGGTCGAAAATCGCCGTTTCGGCGCTTGACATAGGTCAAACAACCAGCCTAGAATGTCCGATAAGAGGAGATGGGGCCGTCTGCCCGTCTGGGGAGTTGTGCTGAGTGCCGCCATTGACGAACCCAGATCGACTTATGGCCTACCGGGACGCGCTCGGTAACTGGAGCGTGACTGGCTATATCCAGTTTGAACTGACGGAACAGGCGCACCGGTGGCTACGACGGGAACTGGCTGAAATAACCCTGAAAGACGTTGGTCGCCTGATGTTCGAGCATGTAACGGCAGGCGGGGAAATCGATGAAATACCCGAGACACGCCCCGAGTGGTCGGGCGAATACGCGTTTCATCACGACCTTCGAGTAATGATTGGCGGTCGACCCGTCTATATCGAGACCCGCTTGCACTACCGGCTTCCGGTCGTCGCCGACGAATCTTGGATTCTTGTGGTGAATGTCCATGCCTGCTAATGATTCAGCCAAAATCAAGCGTCCCGTCGGTGCGGAGCGCCCGTTCCCATGGCAATGCCGTCGTTGCGCCAAGAAGGAAGTCGAATTGGCCACGATTTCTTACGACGCCGAGATTCGTCACGACGGACGGCTGCACAAGTTCGCGGTCCCCAATTTAGACATCCCCGTCTGTCGAGCTTGTGGGGAGAAGGTTTTCTCGGAAAAGGTTGACGATCAGATCAATGTTGCGTTGCGCTCACATCTGAATTTGCTGACGCCGGCCGATATGCGAACTGGGCTGGAGCATATTGGCATGACGCAGAGAGATGCCGCTGACCGCCTAGGAGTTGCCGAGGCAACACTCTCTCGTTGGTTGACCGACACGCAAATACAGTCGAGAGCGATGGACAATCTGCTGCGCGTTTTCTTCGCCTTTCCGCAGGTTCGCAATGCACTTGGCGGAAGTGCGCAGAGGCTTTCGCGACGGCGAAGCCGTCCTTGATGCAAGAGAGAAAACAAACATCTTTCCGACGAACAACGGCGGGCGCTCGAGGCGGGCGGCGCGGTGCCCATCCAGGACGGATCGCAGACTTGCCACGTCATCTCAGGCGGTCAGCTCGAGAAGATGAAAGCTCTTCTCGAAGTCGCACAAACCGACCCGTCGTTTTACGACGCCGGGAGGTGCTGCGTCTGGTTCCAGGGGCTTCGTTTCGCCGACCTCGCTTTTCGCTGAACGCCGCGCGCCGCCCCAACCAGCGTCTCGACCGGTGGATACCGCGCGCCGCGCGCCGTTTCCATGAGCCCGTCGCGTGCCCGGAGTGCATCAGCCCTCTTTCCCGCGCTTTATTCGGCCATACTCTCCCGCGCGCTTCGCTCAAAAAGGGTGCGGTCCACTCTGTCCCGTGGTTTATGCGGCATTTCCAAGCGGAATGAGACGATTCTGGCTGGGAGTTCGTGGTGCGGCGGTCTGCCATGAAACGAACATCTGGTCCCGAACGGTGGTCCAGGTCTTGCTCAGGACGGCAAGCCGCAGGGCCAGAATCGCCGCGCCGCCCTCCTCTT
>DATLUO010000228.1 GCA_035533075.1 Pirellulales bacterium
AAAAATGAGCGATGGCGACCGCCAATCTAAAATCGACAATCCAAAATCACCCATACCCCCCTAGATTTATGGTTGCGGCGCGAAAATGAGCCGCCCCAGGACGTCGGCGCAAAGCCCAGCAGGCCAAGGGGTTGCAGGCAGGGCAAACCGAACACGGGTTTTGTTTTTGACAACGCTAATCATTTTTTGACAACAGTAAATCGAGGCGAACCAACGGCACCTTGATGCGGAAAACCAGTCGCCGAGAACGACCAACCGCATCCAAACCCTGGGACGCCCTCGAGCGTCCCTCCCGGTGGCAGGCGGCGCGCAGCGCCGACTCGGGTCTTTGACAATTTGGTAGACTCACGCGGCGGCAAAGCTCGCAATGAAGGCCGGAATCGGGCTGGCGGTGTGCGGGAACTCCGGTCAAGCGTGCCGTTACGCACGCCCGCGGCGTGTTCCAAGCAGCAATGCGGTCGCTCCGTGACGGCCGTTTTCCCGTAAACGGCAGCCAGACGGCCGTGCGGCGACACTTGCGGCACCTCACTTGCTTGAGGTGGCGAGAAAGGAACCACCCGATGTCACAATTACGCTACGATCTGACCACGGCCGACTGGGTGATTTTCGCGCCTTCGCGGGCGTTGCGGCCGCACCATCTGCCTTCGGCGGCTCCTTCCGCGCCCTCCGCGGCCGCGCCGTGTCCCTTTTGTCCGGGCAACGAGGCGTTCACGCCGCCGGAGATTTACGTGGCCCGTGGCGGCGGTCCGAACGTGCCGAGCAACTGGCGGGTGCGGGTGATGCCCAACAAGTTTCCCGCCTTGCGGATTGAAGAAGACACGCGACGCATTGAAGAGACGCCCGCGTTTCAATATATGGCCGGTTGCGGGGCGCACGAGCTGATTGTCGAATCGCCCGAACACTCGGTGTTTCTCGCGCAGCAGTCGATCGAGCAGGTCGAGCTGGTGCTGCGCACCGTGCAGCTTCGCCATCAAGACCTGATGCGCGACCGCCGCTTCCAGGCGATCATCGCCTTCAAGAACCACGGCGCGTCGGCGGGCACCTCGCTCGAACACCCGCACTGGCAGGTGATCGCCACGCCGGTCGTGCCGAGGTTGTTGCGCCAAAAGCTGACCGTGGCCGAAGAGCATTTCGACCGCACGGGCGAGTGCCTTTACTGTATGGCATTGCAAGAAGAGCTGGCGGCCGACAAACGCATTCTGGCCCGGAACGAAGAATACGTGGCGGTCTTGCCTTACGCCTCACACGTGCCTTTCGAGACGTGGATCATGCCGCTCAAGCGGCAAGCCTCGTTCGCCTCGGTCGACGGGGGCCTATTCAAGCCGCTGGCGCAATTGCTGCGGGCCGTGCTGCTGAAGCTCTACACGGCGCTCGACAACCCCAGTTTCAATTTGACGATCGACAGCGTTTCGCGCGGCGACGACAGCAAAGAGTACTTCATGTGGCACCTGCGCATCCTGCCGCGGCTGACGACGCCGGCGGGCTTCGAGCTCGGCAGCGGCATGGCCATCAACACCGTCCTGCCGGAAGAGGCCAAAAGCTTTCTTTGCGAAGTCGCCACCACCGACAACCACGCGCTGGCTTCTGCGGCCCGTGCCGAGACCGCGCTTCGCGCCGCCGCAGCCTCGTGAAACCGCGCCCCGGCCTGGTAGCGCTCTACAACAGTTCCGCGATCGGCTGGCCGCTTTCGATCATGTAGACCGGGCGACCGGCCTGGTTGACGAACTGCACGTGACGGTCGATGCCCAACACGTGGAACACGGTGGCCATCAGGTCTTGCGGGCTGATGGGGGCCGATTTCGGCACGTCGAGCTTGGGAGCCGATTCGCCGATCACCTGGCCCATGCGCAGGCCGCCGCCCGCCAGGCCCAGCATGCTCAACGGCGCCCAGTGGTCGCGGCCCGCACCGCCGTTGATCCGCGGCGTGCGGCCGAATTCGCCCGTGATGACCAACAGAATCTTGTCGCTCAGGCCGCGTTGGGCGCAGTCGTCGATGAACGTCGCCACGGCGTGATCGAGCGCGGGACTGAGCTGCTCCATCGACAGCTTGATGTTGCCGTGCATGTCCCAACCGCCGTAATGCAGCGTCACGAAGCCGCAGCCGGCTTCGCACAACCGCCGGGCCTGCAGCAGCCGCCGGCCGAGCTGTTGGTTGTCCTGGCCATACTGATCGACCAGCCGCGGATCTTCCTTTTCCAGGTCGAACGCTTCCGGGGCGCGGTTCAATACCAGATTGAAGGCTTGCTGCTCGAACTGGTCGAGGCCCGCCATGAGCGGATTCGTGTCGGCCTGGCGTTTCAGCTTGTCGAGTCCTTTGAGCAACGTGCGCCGCTCGCCCAGGCGGTCGTGCCGCACTCGCAAGGTCATGTTCTGCTGGGCCTCGCCGCCCGGATCGAAGGGAGCGTAGGGCGTGCCGAGGAACGAAGGTCCGTCGCCGTAGGTGCCGCCCAGGCGGACGTAGGTGGGCATGCCGGTCAGGGGATGATTGGTGCCGCGGACGCGGGAGACGATGGCGCCGATGCCCGGCCGCACCTGCGGCTCTCCATTATCGGCGGCGCGAAAATCGTAGCCGGTCATCACCCAGTGCGTGCCGCCGCCATGACCGCTGTTGTCGTGGGCGAACGACCGCACCACCGCCAACTTGTCGGCCATCTTGGCCAGCTTGGGAAACGTGCCGCCAAAGGTGACGCCGGAGAGCGCCGTGGGAATCTCGCCCGTGATGCTCCGCACTTCGGCCGGAGCGCTCATCTTGGGGTCGAAGGTTTCAATGTGCGTGGGTCCGCCGCCGAGCCAAAGCCAGATCACCGATGTGTCGCGCGGCGTATGCCCGGCGGCAGATGCTTGTGCGCGTGCGGCGAGCAGGCCGGGCAACGTCAGTCCGCTGGCGCCCAAGGCGCCGACCTTCAGAAAGTCGCGACGAGTCGAGCCATCGCAAGCGCCACTTCGACGATCAGAAACCAGCTTCAACACGGCGTTTCTCCTTTGGTTGCCCGCGTTTCCCGGTCGGTAACCGCAAGCGATGTGCCGCCCGCTATTGTATTTCCGCCATCACACCCCAGATATTGTCCGCGGGCGGCGAAAAGTTACGGCCGGCGACGCATCAATACCCGTTGATCGGTAATATAGCGGTAGCCGGCGGGGCAGGGCAAGAGTGGGGGCGGGCGGTTTTGACGGCCAGGGCGGATCTGACGCTGGAAACGGTTGCCGCAGTTTGACTTGGAGTACAGGCCGACGTAGGGAATGGTGAGACACTTCTGACGGTATAAGGAAGCTTTTTGCGTGGACGCCTTTCCGTGGCTCGTGGCACTCAGCGGCCTGATCCTGATCATCGATCTGGCGGCGGGCATGGCCATTGGCTGGTGGCTGCACGAGACCAGCAACGTGCGGCAGCAGGCGGTCAATGCGCGCCAGGCCCTGGATGCCCTGCGCGACTTGCACGACCTGACTTGCGACGTGGCGGGGCGGGTCAGCCAGCACGTACACCATGTCGGCGCCATTAGCCAGGAATTAATCGCTCTGCGCGCCAATTGTGCCGGCACAAAAGATCACGCCGTCGTGGATGCCGTCAGCCGCATTGTCCAGGTCAACGACGAGCTGACGCAACAGTTGACCGAAGCCAAGCTGGAGCTGAACCGTCAGTCGGAGCTGATCGAGACACAGGCCGCCGCGGCCATGACCGACTTGGCGACGGGCTTCCCCAACCGCCGCGGCTTCGACGACGAGCTGCGGCGGCGGTTGGCCCAATGGCAACAGCAAGACACGCCCATCTCCGTGCTGATGGTCGACCTGGACAATCTTCAGCAGCTCGAACAGGAACACGGCAAGGAAGCGGCCGACGATGTCTTGCGCGGCGTGGCCACCGTGCTCTCCGAGACGATGCGGGCCATGGACCTGATCGGACGCTACGACGACGGTCAGTTCGCGGTCGCCTTGCCCGGCGCCGAGTTGTCTGAAGCTCAGTCGGCGGCCGAACGGCTGCGCACCGCCGTGGCGGAGCGCGAATTCCACATCGGCGACACTCCGGTCCACGTCACGGTCAGCCAAGGCGTGGCCCAGGCCCAGCCGGGCGACAACATGGGTTCGTTGCTGGAACGCACCAGCGCGGCCCTGGCCGCTTCGCAAGAAGCGGGCGGCAACTGCGCGTTTCTGCACGACGGGGGCAAGTGCCAGGCCGTCGCCCGCACCGCCGCCGGAAGCGAATCGCCGGAAGCGGTGCAGGAAGATTTGATGGCGCTGGCCAGGCAACTGCAAACCATGCCGGCCGACGCCCATACCGATCCCCTCACGGGCCTGCTCAATCGGCGGAGCTTCTTCGAGGGACTGCGGCACCGCATCGTCGAGCACAACCTGGGCAACGTGCCGCTCTCGCTGGCCGTGATCGACCTGGACAATATGACCAACTTCAACCGTATCCGCGGCAACCTGATGGGCGATGTCGTGCTGCGGACGGTGACGCAGATCGTCCGCACCGCGACGCGGGCGAACATCGACATGGCGGCCCGCTATCACGAAGACAAACTGGCGATCGTGCTGGTCAACACGCGGCTCGACGACGCGCTGCTGGCCGCCGACCGCATCCGTCGGGCGGTGGCCTCCTGCAAACTGAAATCGGAATCGACGCAGATCACCGTCACGGTCAGCGTGGGCGTGGCCGAACTGGAACGCGGGAGCGACGCGGTGGCGCTCTTGAAGAAGTGCGAAGACGCGGTCCGGGCCGCCAAGGCCGCCGGCCGCAACCGCACGTTCTATCACGACGGCGTCCGGGCACAACCGGCGCGCAGCTTTGCGCTGGCCGGCGCACGGCAGTGATTTTGCATTTTGGATTTTGGATTTTCGATTTTGGATTGCCGGGCGTTCAGCGGTAAGGTGCGGCCAGCCCGGCCGCCGGGACGAGCGCCGGCCCACCACCCAATCCAAAATCCAAAATCGAAAATCCAAAATTGCCTCACCCGCCGCTGCGATACCCTTCGTGGCAAGTGCTGCAGGCCTTGTTGAGCTGCCCGGCGGCCTTCTGGGCACGTTGCAGATCGTCGCCCTTGACGGCTTCCACAATCTCCAGGGCCTGCGTCTCGAGGCCTTTGGCGTATTTCAGATAGTCTTCGTCGTCGGCGTACTCGTAGCTCGGATCCTGAATCAAATGGGCGATCACGGCCACGATCTGGGCCTCCTCCAACAGCGCGTTGCGGTTCTTCGAGAACTCGCCTTTGTCGGAGGTCCAGGCTTTGATCTTGGGATCGTAACCTTCTTTGCCCATCCGCGTCATCAAGGGAGCGCGGTTGGCCACATCGGACCACTTGGCGTCGGGATCGGGCTTGGGCAGCTCGATCTTGCCGCCGCTGATAAGCTGGGCCAGGTCGTCGCTGCGCTGATGGGCCTCTTTGTAGGAGTTGTCGGTGCCCACCTTGCAGTTGCCGCCGGCGCGACGGAAGATCTCACGCAAACCGAGCGCGTCCTTCTTCCAAGATCCCCGCACGTCGCCGTCGAACTGGGCGACGACGCCGAACAGCATCGCCAATTCGGTAAAATGGACGCGGGCAACATGATTGCCGCCGCCTTTGAACACGCTGGGCGTCTTGGTGACTTCCGCCAAGGAGCCCACCTGCGCCTTGACTTCGTCTTCGATGGTCGAGCCCGCGATCAGCTTCGACCAGGCCGCATCGCCCGTCGCCGCGACGGCGTCGCCCTCATCGCTTGCGCCGCCGGCCTTGGGCGTGGCGGCGGCGATCGCCCCGCCCGGCTGGCCGGGGCCCAGCTTCTGCCGCGCGTCGTCAAAAAAAGTGGCCGTCACCTCGGGAGTGAACTTGGGCGGCGGCGCGGTCTTGAACGTCCGCGGCTTTCTTTGCGGTCGGGCTTTAGCGGCAACGCTCATCGAGGGAAGGCTCATGGCCGCGGCTGCCACGCAGAAGAGGACGACGGGCAAAGTGCGACCAGGCTGCTGGCTCATGACAACGTCCCCTTGACGACGCCTGTTGGGTACTCATCGATCACGCGAGAGATATTATCGGGCGTTTCGATTGGTGCGTCAAATACGGTCGTTCACCGCAGGCTGATGGCCGGGCGGTCGTAGTCGCGGCTGATCGACCGCCGCGGCACCTCCAGTGGCACCGCCACCACGTCGCAAGCAATCTTGCCGAGCTTCGTTTGCACCACGAACGGGTCGCCGAGCTTCGTCGCCGCCTGGCCGGGCACCGCCTTCTTCGGAGCGCTGAACGTCTCCATCAACTCGCAGAGCTTGGGATTGTAGTCGATTTGCCCGTCGTCGCGCCGCGTGCCCACGGCGTCGAAGCTGCCCACCGTCACAATGCTGGAGTAGCGGTCGTGAAACTCCCAGGCCTCGTAGCCCTTGGCGCGCAAGGCCACGGTCATCTCGTGGGCCTTGGCCGCCGCATCCTCCAACCGGCTCTCGAACTTGCGGGCCTTCTTTTGGATCTCTTCGATCTCCTTGGGGTTCACCGTAATGGCGCCGGCGAAGGTGGCGATCTTGCACGTAAAACGGCCGGAGCACTTCAGCAGGCTGTATTGCACCGGCTCGTTCATCTTCAGCACCAGGCTATCGACCCCCTTGGGAGCAAAGTAGTCGGCGGGCAAGAGCGGGTTGGTGGTGACGATCGCCCGCCGCATGGGGCCGGCCGGCTGGCGGTTCTTGCTGACCTGGGCGTTCACGGTGTCTTGCCACTGGGCCAACGTGCGGTACTGCTTTTTGCCTTGCTTGGCCCGTTTCTTGGTGTCCAGGCATTCGGGTTCCAACGCCCGCAGCTTCGTCAACACCTTCTGCGCTTGGGGGTCGTCGACCGAGGGGAAATCGCCGACCATGACGGCGATCTCGTGCATCTGCTTGACGCGGTACTTCATCTTCACCGGCTGCCCGTACTGGTCGACGCGGTGCGTCAGCTCTCCCTTGCTGAAATCGAAGTCCCGCTCGTAGCGATAGGCCCGCAGCTTGAACTTCGACCGCAGCTCGTACACCAGCTCGTCGGCCTGCTCCTCGGCCTGTTCGCCCGAAAACACGGCCGCCATAATCACCCAGGGTCCCTGCCGGTCCGTGAGCAGGTATTGCTTGTTGGGATCGGCGTCGATTTGTTTGAACAGGGCCAGCTTTTGCCAGGGCGGCGAGGCCGCCACGGAGGCGGGCGCCACGGCAAAGGAAAGAAGCACCAGCAAGGGCCAGGTCTGCTTTTGCATTGGCTTGTCGAAAAGGGAGGCTGGAAATGGGCCGCGAAGTGTAGCGAAAGCCCGTCTATAGTTCCAGGCCGAATCTGAAGGAGATTCAGGGATCATTGCCCCGTTCATTGGCGAAGGGAAGGAACGAATCGGGATCGTACACGCGGGGACGCCGCAGCGAGCGTTCCGCCTCCATCGAGCGCATCATGGCGCGAAGACGGGCCATTTCGGCCTCGTTTTGCGCGAGTCTCCAGTCAAGATACCAGCGTCGATAAGAGTCGGGTGAGTATTCTTTCCACGCCGTTCCGGTCCAGTAGTCCCATCGACCACCCATGCGCCAATACCACCAGTGTCCATGGTGAAACTGGTACCTCCAACGCTCGGCCGCCGGCGCTTGCGGCGGTTTCTCGGCACTCTGTCGAGGAAGCCCATGCATGAGAGCCAGGGACTGCTCGCCGCGAGGCTCCGCGGACGGTGCTTGTTCGCCCAGGGCCACGCCGGGCAGCAGAAACGCGGTCAAACAGACGACGCCTGAAGCAGTTCGTCTCATCACGGCAGCATCGAAAGACAAGGACGCCGGCAATCTCCGGCTGTTACGCGGGCCGGCCGATTTCCCTCTGAAAATATCATATCATATCCCTGCCGCCAGACTGCTGATAGGTCGACCTCCAGACCGGCGATCAAGAGCACCAGCGCCACGGCCAAGGCCACGACGGCGTCGAGCGCCACGGCGGCTGGGCCGTCGCGTGGGAAGCGCCAGGCCTTTCAATGGACCACGGACAGAGCACTAGCCGCCGGAGCGCTGGCCGGCGGTGCGCGTTGCCGACCGGGTGGCGATGGGCATCCCCCGGTCGCGGTGCGATGTCGACACCGAACCGTGGCCCGATTTGTCGGATCCGATCTCGACCAGTTGGCGTCCGAGATGGTTATAGGTGCAAACCACGCCGCGCCCGTCGTCGGTGGAGGTGGCCACGAACATCAGCGATCCGTCGGCGGCCGAGACACCCAGCAACCCCACATTTTTCGCATGTCCCATAATGGCCACCGGCTCGCCGCGCTCGTTGAGCGCCACGAATTTGCGGGCGATCACCAATTCGGGCACGGTCACCGCGTGTTTCTTGGCGGCCACAAAGGCCATTGCCAAGCAAGACGCCGTCAGGGCGCAGGTGGCCCTCCGCCAGCGACGGCCCTCTTTATCGGCCGCGCGCAAGCGTTGTTGAAAATTCTGCATGATGTTTGTCCTTATTTTTCTTTCGTAGCTGCCTTGCGCATAACCGCGTCTCATTGGCGGAATCGCGCCGTGCGGGCATGGCGCGTGCGCGGCTTCCACGCACGGAGCAGAGATTCACACAAGGGCGGGCGGTGCGGCACTGCCGGAAAGCGTTTCGCTTGCGACCCCGGACCCTCGTGGTTATGGCGGGGATGAGCGGCCTCGACTGGAAACGGGCTGCACCGAAGAACGGCGCGATGCCTCGGGCCGCTGAGAGACCGCGTCCCCACGGTCGTCGAACACGGTAATGTGACCGTCGCCGGACTGGTTGGCACTCACGCACACCAAGGCGCGGCCCTCCCGATCGAAGGTGGATACCACCCCGTGGCCGCTATCGGTGGCCGAAGCGGCGAACAGTAGGGTGCCATCGGCGGCGGCGACACTCACGATGCCCACATTCTTTTCGTGGCCCATGAAGGCCACCGGCTCGTTGCGTTCGTTCACCGCCACAAACTTGCGCGCATATATCACATCCGGAATCGCGTCTTCCGGCTTGTCGGCGGCCATCGAGGTCGCGAGAAACAAGCCGAGCCCCAGAACGATTCCCGAAAACTTCCAACGCCGATTGCTCTGCTCGATAGCCACCAGACGCCGTTCAAGTTGTTGCAAATCTTCCTGCACTTTTGTGTCCTCTTTTCCTGCTTTCCTGAATCGGAAACTGCCGCAAAGTTAGTCAGGCTTGCCACGATGGCCCGCCAGCGTTTCCTGACCGATCGTCGGCCCCAAAAGCAAACCGCGCGCCAATCGCATCGAACAGTTGGCGCGTTTTTACGCAACTCTTTACACAGCACATGCTTGCACCGTTATCATTTCCGTCGATCTTGGCCCACCGGCCTCCAACGCGGCGCTTCGTGTTCAAGTTTTGGGATGCTCGTGATTAGACTCTAGGCAGTACCGCCGCTCCGTCATCGGAATTCTCTGACGGTCCCAAACACATGGCACGCCCTAGCTGACGAAAAACTCGCTTGTCGTTCCGCCACCGCTGAATCACACCGAATCACAGCCTTGCTTGGATGGCCATAAAGTATCGGCCGAACGCACGCGCAGCAATGGGCGTTGCCGGTGAAAAATCCGTAAGCCTTCGGCCGGTTCGCGCGGACAGTTTTTGGCAGCTCTGCACAGATTTTGGGCACTTTCGAGTCTGGCTTGCACCCGATTTGCGGCGCAGGTAACCTAGGACCGCTGGGGCGCATGAGTTGCATGGCAAAGGAAGCCGTCGGCCATTTTTGCACGGGCCGGGCAACTCGTTGGCCTTGAGGAGAATCTCGAAATGTGGTTGCGTATCGTGTCCAGTGCCGCCTGCGTGACCGCCCTGAGCGGCATCGCCTTGTCGCAGCCGCCGTCCGCCTCCGATACCCTGGTCGGCGAGCGTGTCATCACGATCAAGCCGGCCGTCGAGTTGAAGGTGCTCAATCCGCAGACCCGGCAAACCGAGGTCACGGGAACGGTGCAGCACCCGCTGCTGAAGGTGGAGTCGGTGCAAGGCGGTTACCTGTGGGTTCGCACGGGCGGGGCGGCCGGTTGGATTCCGAGGGCCGACGTGGTGCCGTTGGACTCCGCCGTGGCGTATTTCTCCGACAAGATCGACAAGGACGTGAAAGATCGCGACGCCTACCTGCGGCGGGCCGTGGTTTGGTATGCCAAGGGCGAATATAGCAGTGCGATTCGGGATTTCACCGAGGCCATCCATCTCGATGCCGGCGATGCGGCGGCCTTCAACGACCGAGGCGCCGCCCGCTATGCCAACCATGAACTCGAGTTGGCCTTGACGGATTACAGCGAGGCCGTCCGTCTAGACCCGGCCCATGCCGCCGAGTACCGCTACAATCGCGGCGTGGTTTACGTTCAACAGGGGAACCTGGAGCGCGCGGTGGAGGATTTCACTGCCGCCATCGAGCTCGACCCGAACTACGTCTGGGCTTATAACAATCGGGGCCACGCTTGGTTCAAGCAGCGGCAATACGACAAGGCCCTGGCCGACTTCGACGCGACCCTCCGCCTGGCATCCAACGACGCTTACGCGCTCGCCAACCGGGGACGAGTTTGGGCGGCCAAACAGGACTACGCCAAGGCCCAAAGCGACTTCGACCAAGCACTGCGCCTTGACCCGCACAACGCCCTGGCCTATCGCGGACGCGGTGAAATGTGGCTCGATCAGAGGCACTACGACCGCGCCCTGGCCGACTTCGAGAAGGCGCTCGAAAACGGTCCGCGCACCGCTCGCCTGTACCTGGACGAGGGCATTGCCCGAACGGGTCTGAGGGATTACGGGCCGGCCTTGGCCGACCTCGCCGTGGCGCTGCGCCTCGACCCCGACAACGCCGACATCTACACGCGCCGGGCCGACGCCTGGTACGGCCGCGGCGAATACGAGGCCGCCCTGGCGGATTATAACGAAGCCATTCGTTTGGATGCCGAAGCCGCGGGGGCCTATGCGGGCAGGGCACTCTTGTGGGCCACCTGTCCCGACCCGCATTTGCGCGAGGGACGGCGCGCGGTCGATTCGGCCATGCAGGCCTGTCAGCTCAGCGATTGGCGGCGGCCCGAGTGGATCGACACGTTGGCCCTGGCATACGCCGAGACCGGCCGTTTCGACGAGGCGCTGAAATGGCTGGACAAGGCCCTCGAATCGCCCGCCTTCCCCAGCCACAAGCTGGCCGATGCGCGGCGCCGCCGCCAGCTCTATGCCGCGCGCCGCGGCACATCGCCGACCGGCGGGTAGCTGCTTAGAAGAACACCTGCGTGCGGAACCAGAACAAGTTGTTGTGCCCGGTGGTGCTGGTCGTGGTCAGCAATACCGGCCGGTTGTAGCCCGCATA